>CALHRB010000123.1 GCA_938038165.1 Candidatus Kapaibacterium sp.
AAATAATTAAAGTTTATTACCGAAAATGAAATTGAAAAGAAGTAATAAGAAATGAGAAAAGCATTATTTTTATTAATTTTTTTTATTATGAATAATACTTATGCTCAAATAAGTGTTAATCCGTTGTTATTATATATAGACCCAAATTCAAGAAATGCAACTTTAGATGTAATTAATGTAACGAACGAAGCAAGGGAATTTATAATCGAACTAAAATTTGGTTATTATGATTATAACAGCGAAGGATTTGCATATTTGAATTATAATGATAGTATATTTGAAAAGGAATATTCATTAATTCCATATCTTAGAATGTTCCCCAAAAAGTTAATTGTTCCTCCGAATGAAACACAGACCGTAAGATTTATGGTAAGAAATTTACCTGAGGAAGGAAATAAAACATACTGGACAAGATTTATAGCTTATTCCGAGCCTATAGCACCACAAGTTGATACAATTGTCAAAGATTATGAACCCGGAAAGATAAAACCCAAAATTGTATTTAAAACTCAAATGAATGGACAAATAGTTTTCAATAAAGGCAATGTTTCAACTACTGTAGATATTAAATTTTTAAACTGGGAAGAAGATAGTAATAGTTTATATCTTTGGTTTGATATGGAAAAAAGCGGTGTTTCACCCTGTATTGGCTATTCAGAACTAAAAATATTTGATGAAAAAGATAGGATTCTTAACGAGCAATCAAATAAGTTCTCTCTTTATAAAAATGCAAAAGTAAAATTTACTATTATGAAAAATACTCTGAAAAGAGGAAAATTAAAAGGCGAAATCATTATTTCCAGCGAGAGACCTGGAATTGAAAAAGAGCTTCAAATTCCAATGATACCAAGAAAACTTACTTTTTATTTTGATTATTAAATTAAAATATTATTTATTTATTTTTTTAACTTTATTATTTTTCTTTTCAGGCATTAAAGTTAGACCACAATCATCTAGTGAGATTGAAAAAATCGATGCTCAGGGTGAAGAAGGAATCTTTACGGTATATTATTTTAATATTGTTAAAAATGATATTACTACTTATTTTACAGAAGGAAAACTATATTTTTCATTATTTGAACTTTTTGATATTTTAAAAATCAATTATTCGTATGATTATGAAGAAAAAATCATAAGTGGATTTTTTGTAAATATGGATTCAATATATCAAATTGATTTGAAAAGATATCAAATCAGATTGAAAAATCGAATAGTGGAAATTAATGATACAGATGTTGTTATTTTGACAACAGGTTTTTTTTTTACCGCTGAATTTTTAAATAAAATTTTTCCTCTTCAATTGGATGTAAGATTTAATAAGTTACAATTATTAGTCAAAACAAGAAAAGAATTACCTGTTTTACTTGAATTCAAAAGAAAAAAATCTTTTACCTTTTTAAATCCAGCCAAAGATGAATTAAATAATTACAGCCCTTTATTATATGATAGAGAGAGAAGTTGGCTAAATTTAGGAATTATCGAGTACAGAGCTAATGCAACTTATTCTAACCAGCAAACAAGCTTCGATGGAACGTTTAATTCAGGTTTTGAAATACTTGGTGGTGATTTTTCTAGTTCATTTAATCTTTATTACAGACAGTCAGAGAAAGATTTTTTTTATTTTTTTGAACCTAGGTGGAGGTACTTTTTTAGTGACAACGGTTATTTAAATCAAATAACTGTTGGTGATATTAATAATATTAGTATTAGAAGTACAAATTTACCCATTTATAAATTTAAAGGCATAAGCTTATCAAATGAGGGAACGAAAAGACCTATGTTTTTTGACAACATAAAAATTAGTGACAGAATTAAACCCGGTTGGCAAGTTGAATTATTTAAGAATGGTCAGTTAGTTGGACAAACAATAAGTGATCCTTTAGGATATTTTGAATTTCAATTACCTTTAAACTATGGTAATTCTAACGTTGAACTTAAATATTATGGTCCAACAGGCGAAATCATATCAAAACGGGACATAATTCAAATTCCTCTCAATTTTTTAAAACCTTTTGAAATACGGTATACGTTTGATATTGGTAAAGAAAATTTTTATGATGGACTTTTTGGCAATACAAGAATTTCAATAGGTTTAACTGATTGGTTAACAACTACATTAAATGTGAAATATTCTGAACTTTCAAAGAATTATAACTTTAGAACCGAAACTTCGCTTAGATTATTTAACAACACAATTTTTACAGTTAATTTCTATCATAAAGAATTGTTGCGAGGTATAATAGATATTTGGAGTGATGAATTTGGATCTTATCGTTATACTTATACTAGAAACTTTGGAAAGAATGAATTCTTTTCATATAATTTGATTTCATCCTCTGAATTAAATATATCTCTTCCTAAGATAATAAATGGTTTCAATATGTTATCTATCGGTCGTTTTAATGAGTATGATACTTATTACTTTTTAAATTCAAATTTCTCATTGTATTGGTATTTTAATCTTTTTAATGTTACTGCAAATTATTATATTAATTGCATAAGTTTTAAAAACTCTGAAAAAAAGGACTTGTTTCATAAAATAAATTTCAATATTGGATATAATATTTTAATTTCAAATCATAACCAAATATTTGGATCATCCAATATTAAACTTCAAGCAGAATATGATATTTCTAATTCTAATTTCAGATATTTAGGTAGTCAATACAACCAACAAATTGCTAAAAATTATAGTTTATCTGTTAGTTTAAATTATGACTTCTATATAAAAAGTTCCTATTTACACTTAGCATTTTACGCTAATCTTGATGTTCTTCGAAGTAGAAGTTCATATAATTTATCAAGAAATTCTAATAGTTTAAGCTCAGATTTAAATGGAATAATGGCTATTGGTTCAAATTTAGATGAAATTATTTTTTCAAATTTAAATTTTTCTTCAAACTATGGTTCTGCTGCCGCTAAAGTTAGGGTATTTCTTGACAACAATTCTAATTTGAAATATGATGAAGGGGAGGAATTGCTTCCAAACGTTCGTATTAATATTTCTGATGCTAACACTAAGAATCTAGATAATTCAAGCATTCGTTATGCTTTCTCCCTCATTCCTTATTCTCGTTACAATGTGAAACTGGATCCGAAATCTATCAAAAATCCAAACTTTGTTCCAAAATTTACTGAGTTTTCTTTTATTGCTGATCCGAATGTTATTAAACCCATTGACATTCCCGTATTGGTTACCGGCATCATCGAAGGGAATGTTCTAAGGGAAAGAGATGGAAAAACCGAAGGTCAGCCAGGCGTTAAAATTCATATTATGAGTGAGGATTCCAGCTATCATGAAACTCAGCCGGTCTTTTCTGATGGTAGTTTCTACAAAATGGGACTTATGCCGGGAAATTATTTTGCATGGGTAGATTCGCTGCAATGTGCCATTCTGGATGTTTATCAGCAGGACACGGTTAAGCGTTTCACTGTGAAAAGCTCTAAAACTGGTGATTTTGTCGAAGGTCTCGATCTTGTTCTACTCGAGCGAAAACCGAAAGATCAAAAGAAAATCATCATTGATACTATTTCCACTCCTTTAGTCCCCGAGGAAGAAATTAGGATTGATACCCTTACAAACGGCAATGGAAAGCAAGTGAATAAAAAACCGGATAAGAAAATTCCCGATGATAAAATTGATGCCAAAGGTGGGCTTCCTGAAATTCAATTGTTTTATAAGCAATCAAAGTGGACTTGGCTTTCCGTTCCAATGCAAAAGGAACTTGACAAAGTTGCCAAATATCTGCTCGAAAATCCAAATGCCAAAGCCCATATTGATGGTCATTCGGACAATTTCGGCTCAATGGATGACAATATGAAAATATCCGAGCAGAGAGCCAAAGAAGTTGTTGGTTATCTTTATCGAAAAGGAATACCTTTGACAAGACTTTATTCCTCCGCACACGGAGCCTTGTATCCCATTGGAGACAACAAAACAGAACAGGGTCGTGCAAAAAACCGTAGAGTCGAAGTAAAAATTATAGAATAGTCCAAAAGCTAACGAGAATATATTTGAAAAATAAATGGAGATAAAATGAAATCAATGATTAAAAGAAGTTATTTGTTGTTTTTCTTTCTTTCAGCTTTGGCAATATCTCAGCCGAAGATTGAAATAGTTGGAGGGGATACATATAATTGGGGCAAAGTTTCCATCAAGAAAGACCCTTTGACTACAACAATAAAAATATTGAATGCTGGAAATAAGAAATTGATAATTTCGGAGGTAAAACCTGCCTGCGGTTGCACAACAACTGAGCTGGACAAAAGCGAACTCAATCCGGGTGATACTGCTAATCTGCCGATTGTTTTCAGGATAGTTGGGACACATAGCAAAGTTTCCAAGACGGTAAGGATAACGTCAAACGACCCGATAGATAAGGACAAAATCATAAGGCTCGAGGCGGACGTATTCTATCCAATTGAGCTTATTCCGGGCAATGCAATCAGTTTTGGCGATATGGAAATTGGGCGTGAAGACACAAGTAGTGTAATCATAATTAATAATACAGGCAAAGAGATTAATTTATCGGGATTCGAACCCACTTCTGATGACTGTCAGGTGGTTAATATCCAAGAGGGTAAAAAAAATATTCCCGAAGGTGAAGAATTTGAACTTAAGATATCTGCAAAACCGAAGCAGTCTGGCTTTTATAACAGTGCTATTCAGATAAAAGTTGATTTTGAAGAATATTCTGAACTAAAGATTTCCTGTTTTGGTATGGTTAAATAATTGATAATTAAGAATTTTAGGAGTAGAAAAATGAGAAAAAAATTGCTTCTTTGCTTGTCATTTATGTTAATGAGCTTAAATTTTGTTTCATCGCAAATTTGGATAAAGACAGATTCATTGCCAGTTGGGATAGTCGAATCAATAGCAATAAATCCAAAGAATGGGAAGATTCTGGCAGGAATTTATGGGGTGGGGGTTTTCAGGTCTGATTTTAATGGAAATAATTGGATAGATGCGTCATATGGTTTGCCAGACAAGCTTATAAAAGTCATCAGGTATAATTCAGAGGGTATTGCTTTTGCCGGATTAAACGGAAGTGGAATTTTCAAATCTACTAACGATGGGCTGAATTGGGTGGCATCGAATAATGGATTGACGAATAAGAATGTTTTAGACATTTATGTATCTAAAGATGATAATATTTATGCTGGAACTTGGTTCTATGGCTCGGTCTTCATATCAACGGATAAAGGACAGCAATGGACTGATTTGAAACTGGATAACAAAGATGTGCATGCAGTTGTAAAAACCAAAGACGGTTCATTGCTCGCTGGAACAGAATTCAATGGCTTATATAAAACTACTGACAATGGAAAGAACTGGAAAAGCGTGGGATTTTCATCCAATAATATTTATGATATGATAGCTGATGATGGGGGAAGATTATATTTGGGAGCAAAAGATGGTTTCTATTACTCAACCGATGATGGAAATTCCTGGATACAGCAAAACAAAGGAATGGGCATTAATATTGTAAGGACAATAACCAAAACGCAAGCTGGAAGTATATTTGCAGGTACATCTTCGGGTATTTTCAGAAGTATTGATTTCGGATTAAATTGGGAAGAATACAGCGATGGTTTAGAAATACAGAATAAAAATATATTCAGCTTAAATACTGGTAATGATGACATTATT
>CALHRB010000124.1 GCA_938038165.1 Candidatus Kapaibacterium sp.
TTAATTTAAAAACAACCTATTTTGGATATTATGAGGCTGATTTATGGTTAAAACTGTTAAAAGGAAAGTCACAGTGGAATCAAAGAAGCAAAAAAATATAATACCTGAAAAATATCAGGACTACATTTTTATTTTTTTCATTGTGCTTGCTGTTTTTGTTTTTCTCTGGGAAGCAATCAAAGGTGGGGGTTTTAGCGAAGCAGACTCGCTATCATCAATGAGTTTCGAAAATTTCAAAAAAGAAGCAAGTAATGCAGGGTCTTTCCCATTATGGATTCCTTATATTTTTGGTGGTATGCCGAGTTTTGCATCTTTGCTAACACAGGGGCAAAGGTTATGGGATTTCTTTCCACAAATTTTTTTTGGTATCACTGAATTCATTGGAAATCTTTTTAGTAGTGATGTAGCAAGAATGGCTGCCCACTATTCTGTATATGGAATTGGTGTTTATTTTCTTCTTCGTTCAAAAGATCTGGACAGATTTCAATCTTTTTTTGCTGCTATAGCAGCAATCTTTTCCACTTGGGTAATTACCTGGGTAATGATAGGACATAACACAAAACCGGTAGTTTTATCTATGTTTCCATTTATTTTGATGTTTATTGAGAAATTAAGAGTTAAGTTTTCTGTTATTTATTTTGCATTTCTTATTCTTGTAGTGCATTTTATGTTGGAAGCAGGGCATTTGCAATTAATTTTTTACGGAGTCTGTGCTTTAGGAATTTTTTTGATTTTTGAATTTGTACATAGACTTATATCAAAATCTGAGCCCTTGAATGTAGTTCGTTCTGCAGGATTGCTCGTTTTTGCGGGATTTATTGCTTTTGGAATGTCATCTGATAGATATCTGAGTACTGTTGAATACACTCCATATTCAACTCGTGGCTCTGCTCCTATTGAACAGCCCGAAGGGAAAAAAGTAGATGCAAGCGGTGGCAATGAGTATAGCTATGCTACAGCTTGGTCTTATAGTCCTCAGGAATTGATTACGTTTGTCAATCCGAGCTATTTTGGATTCGGTCAAAGAGAGGTCAAGTTAATGGCAACAGGAAATGAGCCGGTTATGCTAAGCACATATTGGGGACAGAAAGAATCAGAAGATTCACCGCCATATATGGGCATTCTTGTTCTTCTCCTTGCAATTCTGGGTATAATATTTTTCCGAAAAGATCCTTTTATCTGGGCTTTGGCTGTCATTAGTTTGTTCAGCATATTCTTGTCCTTTGGCAAAAATCTTTCGTTCTTGTATGATTTGTTTTATTACTTTGTGCCAAGCTTCAATAAATTCAGAGCACCAAGTATGTCTCTCGTTTTGACACATTTTACTATTCCGATATTATCAGGTTTTGGAATATCTGGATTAATTAATTGGCAGAAAAATTTTCAGGCAAAGGATAAATCAAAACTCAACCTTATAGTAATAATTGCTCTGGTATTTTTGTTGATTGGATTTATATTTTCAGCTATATTTAAAACAAGTTATTTGAATGCTGCAACTGAATCATTGTCTAAGATTTACGGCACAAATTTACCAGGTGAATTTTATGATGCAGTCTGGAATTTTACGGTGGCTGACTGGTATTTTGGGGGTTTCCTGCTATTAGCTGGAGCTGTTTCAATTTACTTGTTTATTAATAATAAGATAAAAAGATTTTTGTTCTACCTGATATTGATCTCCATTTTGTTTATTGATTTATGGAGAGTTGACTCCAGAAGGATGCAGGTTTCCGAAGCTGATTTAACAACGGTATTCACCGACAGGAAAGATATCTATGATTTCATCAAGCAGGATAAATCAATTTATAGAGTTGCTGATTATTCAACGAACATAGCTAATCTTCCTGTATGGTTCCTTGCTGAAAACATAAATGGCTATCATGCAGCTAAGCTCAGAGTTTATCAGGATTTGATGGATTTTGCCAATGCACCTCAATTCAAAAAGTCCACATCCCAGCTTTTCAATCCATTCTTGTGGAATCTTATGAATGTTAAATATATTATCACCTCGCAATCACTTGGCGAGGGCATCCAACCAATATATCAGTCGCAAAAGAACAGAGCTTTGGTTTATCTGAACAATACTGCTCTTGATAGAATCTTCTTTGTAAAAAATGCAGTTGTCGAAAAACCAAGACAGATACTCAGCAATCTTGAACAAGGCAATTTTAATCCTCTGGATACAGCTTTTATAGAGAAGTCATTACCAACAGCTGTCGAACTACCCGATACATCGGTTTATGCAAAAATATTGGAAAAGAAAAACGAATACATAAAAATTGAAGCCAAGGCATCTGGCAATAATATGCTTTTTATTGGCGAAATCTTTTATCCTGTTTCCTGGAAAGCTTTCGTTGATGGAAAAGAAACCGAAATTCATAAGACAAATTATGCTTTTAGGTCAATTATAGTCCCAAAAGGCAAGCATATTATTGAAATGAAATTCGAATCGAAAAACTTCGAATTGGGCAAAACATTTAGTATTATTTTGAATTTTCTCGTCTTAGTTCTTTTGGTTTTCGGGCTAATTTATGAAAACAGAAAGAAAAAAGGGACTTCTGACACTAAATAATCTGATTGATATTATTGACAAACAGTCTGCTGAAAATCATTTTATTGAATTCAGTGATGATATTTTTCAGGCTCTAAATAAAGAGCTTGCAGAAGCATTGGCAAAAAAATTTGGTGCTTCTCATTTGATAAAACTACCATTAAGAGAAATAAAATTTTTCGAATGGCTCCAAAAAAATGATATTGAAGTATGGAATGATTTATGGGGTGAAACCGATGAGGATCCATATATTGTTGGAATGTCTTTTTTGCCGATTTTATTGGATAAGATGCGAGGCTATCCCATCTGCGACCTTATGAACAATGAGAATTATTATTTTACTGCATCTCATATAGTGGATAAGGAGTCCGAGATGCTACTTGAGTCTGCCAAAACAAGGTTTATAAATAATGAAGAATTGACAACCGCTCAACTTTTAATCCTTCAGATATCGGTTTCACCGACAGACATCTGGCATTTTGCCTACAATTTCAATATAGACCTGAACGAAGCAAAAAAAGCTGTTGATGAACTTGTTCAGGATAATGCCTTAGTCCACTTGAAAGAGGCTGAACACCTTGCTCCTTTTATTGATTTTTAATGTTTGATTTTGATTTAATAAAAAAATCAGAATAAAGAAAAAAATTCATTTACGATGAGTTTCAACCTCCTCAAAAATCACTTTTTGTAATTAAAATATCTTATTGAATTTTTGAAATTTATGCTTATTTTTGTAGTTCTTTTACTGCGGACGTGGCGGAATTGGCAGACGCGCTAGACTTAGGATCTAGTGAGGAAACTCGTGGGAGTTCGACTCTCCCCGCCCGCACAAATCAAGGCTCCGATTTTGGGCAAAAAGATATTGAAAGGAATTCAAATTGGAAAAAAATTATATCGAACATCCAGGCAATGAACGTGAATTGATTATTACTCTCTCTAATGAAGAACTTCAACCACTCTTCGAAAAGGCTTACAGGGAAATCCAGCCAAATCTGGAAATAAAAGGCTTTCGCAAAGGTAAAGTGCCAATTGGAATTATCAAACAGCGATTTGGTGAATCAGTCGAAGCTGAAGCAATTGAACGTTTACTTTCCGAAGAATTTGCCAGAATTATCAAAGAAGATAGTATAAACGTGGTCGGACAACCCGTTATTAAATCAATAGATAAAGAAGAGGGCAGCACAAAAGCTTCAATTGTTTTCGAAGTAGTTGAAAGCATTGAACTAAAAAATTATCAGGGATTAAAAATTAATGAGCCTTTCCACAGAGTAACAGACGATGAAATTGAACACGAGATCTACCATATTCTGATAAATAACGGTGATATTGTCGAAGACGACGAGATCCTTAGCGATTTGCATCTTGTTGATGTTACCATAAGAGAAATTGACCCCGGGACAAATCTTCATATTTTGGGTTCAAAGCCCGAAAAGACTCAGGTTTTTCTACATAGCCACTCTATAATTCCTCAGTTAAAGGAAATTTTGATGAACAAAAGAGTTGGTGATACTTTTCGGTTTAAGCCAAACGATTACGATCATTATGCTCCTGATAAAGTATTTGAATTTACAATTGATAAAATTAACAAGATTGTTCCAAAGGAATTAAACGATGAGTTTGTAAGGAATTATACAAAGGAAAGATTTCAGACAGTGGAAGAATTCAAAGATGATATTGGTTTTCAAATTCAGGAACAATGGAATCAAAAAAGCCGAGAAGAGATGGAAAGACAAATCATGAATCAATTAGTTGAAATGCATGATTTCGACCCACCAAGCTCAATGACAGTCAATGTTGCTCAAGGATTGTTCGAAACATTTAAAAAGCAATATGCCAATAATTTGCCATCGGATGTTACTTTCGAAGATATGAAAGAGGATTTAATTCCCATTGCCCGCAATCAAGTGAAATGGGCTATGATACGAGAAGAAATAATTAAAAAAGAAGATTTAAAAGTTGAAGATTATGACATTGAACCGCTCGCACAATTTGAATCTGAAAGGCTAAATATTGAAAAGGATGCGGCAAAGAAAAACTTAATGAACAACTCAAGGCTTATTGACTCTATCCTTTCGAAGAAAGTTTTCGATATAATCTTAGACTTTGCCGAAACTACTGAAGTTCCGTTTGATTTCGAAAATGAGCAAAACCATCACCATGATCATGATCAAGATCACGATCACGACAAGAATTTCGAACATGATCAATCAGAACCATCCACTAATGAAATTTCTGACAAAAAGGAAAACATAGAATAAGTCAATAATTAAATGATAGCAACTGTTTCAAGTACTCAAAATTAATTATTCTTTTTCTGGGTAAAAAATGAATAATAACAAAAATTTGCATTTAAATCATATTTTGTTATTATTGTTATTATTAGTAATTATCCCACATTTTGATGTTTACTCATTAAAAAAAGCCACTATAGATATAAATGTTGCAAATAAAATACCTGATGTTGTTAACAATGAGCTCTTCGGACTTTTTTCAGAATTTTTACTTGATGCTATAAATGGAAGTAACGGTATATGGGCACAGGAATTTTTAGACCGTGGATTTGATATTGCAGATTATTCAAAGACTAACATTGGCTTGGTTTGGAATCAAAAGAAAAAATACACCGAAGATAAAATTGAAAAAATTAATGGGGGTTATAATGTTAACGGAAAGTATTTTATCAGGTTAACAGGCAAAAATTCTGACTCTCAGACAGGTTTATATCAAACAATCGTTGCTACAGATGCTGTTGGCTATATATTTTATCTTTATTACAGGGGAGAAATTTACGATGGGAAACTAATGCTTGGCATCTTCAACGCAGATAATACAGAGGAAATATATAGTTATGAGATAGGAAAACCAGATTCAAAATGGCAAAAGACAACAATAAAATTACCCAGAATCAGAGGAAAAAACAGGCTTAATTTTTACATTTACCTTGAAGGAAAGGGAGTAGTTGATATTGACGAATCTTCCTGCGTCCCCGACGATAATGTTCTTGGTATAAGAAAAGAATATTATGATTTGTTTAAAAAAATGAAAGTTGGGATTTTGAGGTATCCCGGAGGATGTTTTGCAGACAGCAAGGGGAATAAGCTGGAAAATTGCACGGGAGATATTGATCAAAGATACTCCCCAAATATTATTTATGGTTTTCAATATCAAAGAATGGATTTTGGTTTGCATCAATTTCTTGAGTTATGTGAAAATTTGGGATGTGAACCTCTGATAACTCTTAATTATGAAAATTCTACACCCGAAGAAGCAGCAAATTATGTTGAATATTGCTTGGGTGATACTTCAACAAAATTCGGAAAGTTAAGAAAACAGAATGGCAGGGAAAAACCTTTTAAGGTTAAATATTGGGAAATAGGCAATGAGCAATGGAATAATACTCTTGATTATGTAATCGGTTATATGAAATTTTTTGATGCAATCAAGGCAATTGACAATTCAATTGTTTGTGTGATAAACGGTAATCATTGGACAGGTAAACCAAACTTTGATACTTTGATATCATATACAAAAAACAAGTTTGAATGTTATTCTTATCACCCTGCTTGTGGAGTTGATATTGATTATGATCTTTCAGATTATGATCGCTTTATATCAATAGTTGGTATACCCCATGAATTTGATAAAAATATTGATAATATTAATAAATGGATAATTGAATACGGTTTATATCCAAAATTAAAACAAGCTTCAACTGAATGGTGGACCACCTATAGTTCCCGGTCTAAAGATGATTGGTTGATTGATACAAACTTACTTCATAGCTCTTTAATGATGGCTTTGGTTAACGCAGGCTTTTTGAATACTTTTATTCGTAAATCTGAAACTTTTTCCTTTGCATGCAGAACAATTGCTATTGGGTTAATCAGACGAAGTTTTGACAAATCCGGTAATAGAAAAATTTTTGGAATACTCCCTTATGAAGCTATCAGAATGATTAGTAACCATCACGGGAAAGATTTATATTTTTTTGAACTTGATGTCGAAAGATATACCCCCGAATTCAAAGAAGGTATGCACTGGGTAACTGATATTCCTTATTTGGATGTAACAGTAACGGGAAACAGTGATTCAATTTTTTTGATAACCATTAACAGGTCGCCGTCAGACAGTATATTAACAAGAATAAATATCAATACAGAAATTAAATCAGCCAAAGTTTATCAGCTGTATAGTGACAATTTTCTGGATTACACCACTGCTGATGAACCAGACAGAATTAAGGAAACCGAAATTAGTTATGAACCAAATGGCTATTATGTTTTTCCTCCTCATTCTTTGACAATTATATCATTTCACTGCCCCAAAATAAATCCGTTCAATAAAGACAGCATTCATTCTTCCAAAATTTCATATGATTATAATGATCGCAAAATAAAGTTTAATTTTACTGACAATGAGTTCTCGGATTATGAAATCTTTATTTTTGATTTATTAGGCAAACTAATAAAAAAATATAATTTGCATGGCAATATTAATACCTTTTCGATTTATAATAATTTTTTATCAAATGGAATATTTATTATTACAATTAAAAATTCTAATTTCACTTCAAAACATAAATTAAGCATAGTAAATTAAACAACGATTAATCTCTGGCAATTGAGACAAAGACCAGACTGGCATTGCATTACCAGCCGCCGCCACCACCGCCGCCTCCACCGCCGCCAGATGAACCACCGCCACCACTTCCTCCATTACTTGAGGATGGTGGAGTAGCAGCCGATGATATAGTGCTCGATAGTCCGCTTGATATTCCCGAACTAAAGCTTGAGTAGTCGAAACCACTGGTGGATATGCCTCTGTAATAAGATGGTTCGTAACCGTTTTCTATTGCTTTATCAATGATACTCTTGAATTTTTCAGCCCACCTGTTTTCGCATTCAAGTGCAATAGCATAAGGCAGGTATTTTTCAAACAGTTCGAGTGTCTTTTCCGGAGGGTTCATTATGTCGAAAATCTTTGTTTCTGCGGCTTCCAGATACATTTTAAAGCCAAGAATATGATCTACAACTTCCCTGCCTTGTTTAGTGTAAGCCGGCATAATTTTGATGAATAATATTTGGACTATAAAAGTTGCAATAAGAATAGATGCACTCGAAAGAAATAATGTCAATGATTGATTCATTGAAAGATAAACAACGGAAAAAATTCCAACCAAAAAAAGGAAAATAAATCCTAATCCTGTGAAATGATTATTCAGGTTGAGGTATTCTTTATAAATGTTTTTCCTGCCTCGTTTGACGGTCAATCTGTCAATTAAATGAGATTTAAGCGAATCATAAGCATTTTTAATTGTTGGGTTATAGGCTCCCTTTTTTGCCTTTTCTCCGTAAAATTTCTCGATGTTATAATTATAGAAATTGTAAAGCTCTCTGTTGAATTTTTCGTTTATTTCGTCCTTTGGTTCATTGAAATAGTAAACGGGAGATTTTACCAATATGCCTTCTTTTTTAATCTCAATGTCAACCAATTTGTGAACGGCATAGTCAATGAGAGATGCGGCAAACAAATTTGGAGAATATTTCTGCTTTACCAAAAAACCAACATCGGCAGGAGATAGACCAACAGGTGGCTCGAATTGCGGAATAATGGTTCCTTTTGCAGGGTCTTTGCCCCACTTTAACCAAGCCAAAAAATTAATAAAGAAATATAGTAGGAAAATCAATAGCAAAACAGGAATTATAATATTATCCAATAAAAGGGAAGTGAAATTCTCAAAATCAGAGGGTGGAGTCAGAACTCCTTTGTTGATTGAGGCAGCAACAGTTAGCCCCTGATAGCTCATCATTGCAGTAGTTGAATTAAAAAGAATGACGTTTTCCGATAGTAGATTAAAATTGCAATTCTTTTCGGTAGAACCCTGAAATCCAGTATAACAGTCATATTCGAAAATTTTGGATTTTTCAGGAAATGTAATTTTGCAGGATATTTTTCCGATTGGAAAAGCCCAGCCGTTGCCATTAACATTCCAGTAAAATTCATCCTTGTCTTTGTGGAATATTATTTGTTTTCCAGTTTCATAAGTGATTTTGTAAGTAAAAATTCCTCGCTCAAGAAAATAAGAACTACTGCCAATATAAATCCTGATTCCGTTGTCAAGGTCTTCAGTTTTGTAAGGCTCTCGTTCTCCATCTTTTAGAACTTCGATCAATTTAAAAGGAACGGTTGAAAGAAGTCCGTCAGTCCTGGTATATTTGGTTGGGAAATCGCGAACAATGCCACGCTTAATCTGGTCGTTTGTTGCTCCCTCACCATTATAAACAGCAATGGTTTCGGTAACAATAATTTTCCCGTCCCTTTCAATTTTTACATCTGAATCGAATGAAAGTATTTTGTCATTTTCATCAACAACAATCAATTTAGCTTTCAAGTCGTAGTTTTCTTCAATTGCATCCCGGACGGATTTAGCTAACTTATTAGCATAGGCAGCTTTTCGTTTCAAATATGCTGATGTACCGGGCGTCAAATCGGTTGAGAAACCAGATTCAAGCCAAAGGAAATTTTTTTCAATATTTGGGATTGAATTTGCGATCAGATCAGGTTCGATGAATAGATATTGATTTTCGAAAACAGTTTTGGGAAGCCTTTGCGACAGTGCATAATCCTGAGCAGCCTTTTTAATCAAAAGGCGATACTCATCATCAGTAAACATCTTATCAGCTTTATTTGTTATTGTAATATCTCTTGAGAGAATCTGATTGGTCAGGCAAATGCAAAAAAAGATATAAAGAAAAATTCTTTCAAATATTTTTTTCATATACAAATTCTATAATGATATTAAATTTTTTAAAATTTTATCTTTGGGGCAGTGGTGGCTTCTTCGTCTGCAGCAAAAAAAGTTGCAGATTTGAAACCAAAAATAGCAGAGATCAGATTCTTGGGAAAAACCGAAATACTTTGATTATATTCCCGAACGGTGCCATTGTAATATCTTCGGCTTTTATTGATTTTTTCCTCGATATCAGACAACTTGTTTTGCAAATCCAAAAAATTCTGATTGGCTTTTAGATCTGGATATTGTTCGGTTAAAGATTTGAAATTTAGCAGAGCCTGATTTAAATGAGCATTTGCCTGGATACTTTCGTCTGGAGTTTTGGCTGAAGCAGATTCGTTTCTCGCACGTATAACATCTGTAAGGGTTTTATTTTCGTGACCAGCATAACCCTTTACGATTTCAACAAGATTAGGTATTACGTCATTTCTTTGTTGAAGGAAAGTCTGGATTCCACTCCAACCTTCCTGAACAAGTATTCGCTCTTTGGTAAGTTCGTTATAAACCGAAATTAAAAAGATACCAAGACCCACGACGATAACAGCAATAACTGCTAATTCTATATTCATAATATTCCTATAATTTATATAAAATTTTTTTTCAAAGTAATAAATAAATTAAAATAAAAAAATTTATTTAAAATACAGTTTAAAAAAGTGAATAATGTTAATTATTAGATAATTAATCAGTTAAATTTATATAATTTAATTTTATATTTGAAAAAAAATTTGTAACAAAAATTTTAAGTTGGATGAAAAAAGTAAACTTAGCACAGAGAATGAAATATCATTTCGACAATATAATGTCGAAAGGTTCATTTACGCCAATAATATTGGTTTTTGTTATATCAATCATTGCTGTATTGATAATTTCACTTGCTATTTATTTGACTAATTCAATTCCAATTGACCCTAATGTTCAGATTCAAGGATTGAAAGAAAAGGATAATTATACATTTCTTGATATTGTTTGGATTACAGTGCTAAGAACTCTGGACGGTGGCGTAATAGCCGAGGATCCGGTTGATTTTTCATTCCTGTTTTTTATGTTTCTTTCGACAATAGGCGGAATATTTGTTCTAAGTTTGCTTATCGGTATTATCAGCACAGGGGTTTTGACGAAACTGACAGATTTGAGGAAAGGAAAGTCTTTTGTTGTCGAGAGCAATCACACTGTGATTCTTGGCTGGTCGTTTCAGGTATTTCAGATAATATCAGAACTGGTTATTGCGAATGAGAATCAGCCAAAAGCCTGCATAGCAATACTTGCCGAGAAAGACAAAGTTGAAATGGAAGATGAAATCAAAATAAAAGTTGGAAACACAAAAAACACAAAAGTAATTTGCCGGACAGGAAATCCAATTGATTTGAGAGACCTCGAAATAATCAATCTCCACGAAGCTAAGTCAATCATAGTGATGGCACCAGATACAGCCGAGCCTGATTCGAATGTAATCAAAACAATTCTTGCGATAACCAATAATCCTCACAGGAAATCACTACCTGATACATATCATATCGTTGCGGAGATCAGACATCCGAGAAATGTTCCGATTGCCGAAATTGCGGGAGGCAACGAAGTTCAGCTTGTGGTTTTTGATTATCTGATATCAAGAATAACTGCTCAAACCTGCCGTCAACCCGGATTGTCGGTTGTATTCACTGAACTGCTCGATTTCAGTGGAGACGAAATATATTTTCAAGAAGAACCTAAACTTGTCGGAAAAACATTTGTCGAAGCACTCTTTGCCTTCGAAACTTCATTGATTATTGGAATCAGAAAGAAAGACGGAAGAATTCTACTCAAACCTCCAATGAATACAAGAATTGAGCCAGGTGATAAAATTATAGCTATATCAGAAGATGACGACACAATAATTCTTTCAGGATTAACCGAATATAATATTGACCCCGGAGCTATTAGAAAATCTCCAAAAATAGTTCCCGCTAAGCCCGAATCTACGTTAATTCTCGGATGGAACCGAAGGGCTCCTTTGATAATAAACGAGCTTGATAATTATGTTTGGCCCGGCTCCAAGATAATGATTGTAGCCGATAATAAGGGAGTCGAGCAGGAATTGACTGAAAAATGTGCCGGACTAAAACATCAAACAGTAACTTTCTTGTTCGGTGATACCACTAACCGAAAAATTCTTGATGAACTAAATATTGAAAATTACGACCATATCATTGTTCTTAGTCAAACCGATTTACAAGATGTTCAGGCAACCGATGCAAGAACTCTGAGCACACTACTTCACCTGCGTGATATTGCCACACGCAAGCAACATACTTTTTCGATTGTTTCAGAAATGCTCGACGACCGCAATCGTGAATTGGCAGAAATCACTCACACAGATGACTTCATCGTCAGTGTCAAAATTGACAGCTTGATGCTTTCACAAATTTCCGAGAACAAGGAACTGAAAACGGTATTTGAATTGTTGTTCAGTGCTGGCGGTCCTGCAATTTATATCAAACCAGCTGAATATTATGTTGAGCTTGGAAGGCCCGTGAATTTTTATACTGTTTTGGAATCAGCCAGACAGCAGAACCAAATTGCTATTGGATACAAACTTCATAAGGCAAAACCAAGATACGAGGGAGGTGTTCTGTCTCATGGAGTAATGGTAAATCCTGTTAAGTCCAATCAGCTTTTCTTTTCAGAAGGGGATAAGATTATTGTTCTATCGGATGAGGATCAAATAGGATAAAGTTATTTTTTGTGACTAAATTTTATAATTTAAAACATTTTTCAATTCATTTCGAGTTAAGCATTTCTATTGATAAAATCTTTTCGAAGGAATGTATTGGATTTTGATTTTACAGCAATTAATTGCTTCGACCACACATATAGTGGCAAAAAGTCTTGTTATTAATTTAAACCCCACTTTGATATTACTATTGAGGGCAAGTATAGCATCTTTTGCCTATGTTTCAACTCTTTTAGTCCGAAAATCAAGATTGATGAGAATAGAAAAAAAGGATTTTTTTCCGTTTTTAATTCTTGGTTTAATTAATATCCCAATGAATCAGTTCCTATTTTTCAAGAGTCTTGAATTTACATCTCCAGCTAATGTTGCCCTTGCCTATGCTTTGACTCCCGCATTTGTAATTGTTATAGCAATGGTTTTTCTCCGGGAGAAGGCAACAAAGCTGAAACTATCAGGAATAATCATCGCATTTTCAGGGACTGTTTTTGTTCTCTTCGAGAAAGGATTAGATTTGAAATCAGATAGATTTCTCGGTAACGGACTTGCACTTCTTGCCAGTCTCTCTTGGGCAGTTTATACTGTTTTGGGCAAAAAGTATGTCCAAAAGTATGGAGCAGTTTATACATCTGCAGTTACAATGGTCTTTGGACTTTTGCTTTATCTACCGGTCTTTGTTTTTTTTGGGGATATTACTGAAATATCAAAAGTAACAACGGTTGATTTTCTGAAAATCATTTATCTGGGGGTCATAACCTCCGGAGTTGGTTATGCACTTTGGTATTATTCACTGAAAAAACTGGAAGCGAGCAAGGTGTCTGTTTTTAATAATTTGCAACCTGTATTGACAACTTTGATGGCTGTTTTCTTTTTT
>CALHRB010000125.1 GCA_938038165.1 Candidatus Kapaibacterium sp.
AAAAGATCCAAAGTCAGCTTTACCCATATCTTAGGTTGGGCTGTAGTCAAGTCTTTAATGAAATATCCACATCTTAATGACACTATAATTGAAAAAGATGGGAAGTATTTCAGGGTTAAAAGACAATCAGTTAACATTGGATTTGCTACTGATATAACCAGGAATGACGGGACAAGACTTCTATTGGTACCAAATATAAAAGATGCTCAGAAGATGAATTTCAGCGAATTCATAAGTGCTTTTGATGTATTAATAGAAAAAACAAGAAACAATAAATTAAGTGTAGATGATTTATCTGATACTACTGTAAGTCTTACCAATCCTGGGATGATTGGAACAACTGCGTCCAATCCAAGACTTATGCAGGGGCAAGGTTTGATTATTGCCACAGGAGCTATTGATTATCCTGTTGAATTTCAGGCTGTGAGACAAGAGATATTAACTAATCTTGCAATTTCAAAGGTTGTAACCATCACAAGCACTTATGACCATAGGATAATACAAGGGGCAGAATCAGCTGAATTTCTGGCATATATCAATAAACTTTTATTAGGCGAAGAGCAATTCTATGATCAGATATTTGCTGTTTTGAAAATTCCCTTTGAACCAGTAAAATGGACTTCTGATGCAATACCCGTAAATCAATTCGGTAGATTCGACGAGCAGGAGGCTATAGAGAAAAGTGCTCACGTTGTTCTGCTCATAAATTCATACCGGGTAAGAGGACACTTGCTTGCTTCAGTCAATCCTCTTGGTTTCTCTTCATATTATTATCCCGAACTTGACCCGTCTTTCTATGGTTTTACCATCTGGGATCTTGACAGAGTTTTTCATGCCGATGATAACTGGGAGAAAAATAATCTTCCACTTAGAGATATTATCGAAATTATGCGTGAAACTTATTGCGGAAGTTTTGGAATAGAATTTATGCATATTCAAGACCCAGTCAAAAAGGACTGGATCAAATCAACACTGGAAAAATCACGAGGACTCTGGAAATTCACACCGGAAGAAAAAGTTAATATGTTTAAAAAACTTGTTGATGCTGAAGAATTTGAAAACTTTCTTCATACTAAATTTGTTGGTCACAAAAGGTTTTCACTCGAAGGAAGTGAATCTGTTATGATTATAATTGACAAAATTTTCAGCAAAGCCGCTGATTCAGGTTTAAATGCAGTTGTTATGGGTATGGCACACAGAGGGCGTCTCAATACCCTGGTCAATCTGATTGGAAAACCTCTCGAGAAAGTATTCAACGAATTTGAGGGTGAGATAGATCCTGATTCATATCATGGTTCGGGCGATGTCAAATATCATCTTGGTAGCAAAGGCTTTTATCATTCTAAATCGGGTAAATCAGTTAAAGTTGTAATAGCACCGAATCCCAGTCATCTCGAACTTGTTGACCCTGTAATCGAAGGAATGGCAAGGGCATATGATTATCAAATCGGAGATAAGACCAATTCTCAGACTTTGCCATTACTTATTCACGGTGATGCTGCTTTTGCTGGGCAGGGCATCGTGGCTGAAACATTGAATCTTTCTCAACTCGAAGGTTATAAAACGGGTGGTACTATTCATATCATTATAAACAACCAGATCGGATTCACTACAAGTATTCAGGATGCACGTTCAACAGTCTATGCCACTGATATTGCAAAAATGATTCAAGTCCCGATTATTCACGTTAACGGAAACGATCCGGAAGCTTGTGCAGGAGTTGCCCAATTCGCTTTTGAATACAGGAACCGATTTAATTCTGATATAATTATTGATATGCTCTGCTACAGAAAGTATGGTCATAATGAAGGAGATGAACCAACTTATACTCAACCTTTACTGTACAAAAAAATTAAGAACATGGAACCTGTAACTAAGGTTTACCTAAACGAACTTATCAAAGACAATATACTTAGCGAAAATGATTCCACAGCTTATCAAAGACAAGTTCAAGAAAAATTCTATGCAGCTTTTTCATCAAGAAAATCTCTTATAACTGGCAAAAAACAACAACCTGCAATTGTTTTTCATGACCTATCCGAAGAAATTGATACTTCTTATGAAATCCAAAAATTGAAAGAGATTACTGAAGCCTTGACCACTTATCCTGTTCACTTTCAACCAAATCCCAAAATTGTGAATTTGTTAAAGAAAAGAAAGGAAATGGTAAATTCTGAAAATCCGATGATTGACTATTCTATGGCTGAAGCATTAGCATTCGGATCTATACTTTTAGACGGATTTGGCATCAGATTTTCTGGTCAGGACTCACGAAGAGGAACTTTTAGCCAAAGGCATGCCGTTCTTACTGATACAAGAACAGAAGAAACATATATTCCACTAAACAATATCAACAGGAATCAGGAATTTCTGAGAATATATGACAGTCCTCTTTCCGAGTTAGCTGTTCTGGGATTTGAATATGGGTATAGTGTTGCTTCAAAAAGCAGTTTGGTTATCTGGGAAGCACAATTTGGGGATTTTGCAAATATGGCACAACCGATTATTGATCAATTTATTGCCTGTGCCGAATCCAAATGGGGACAAACTTCAAATATTGTTCTACTTCTGCCTCATGGATATGACGGTCAGGGACCGGAACATTCGAGTGCCCGTTTGGAAAGATTTTTACAGTTGTGTGCTTCGAATAACATGATAGTTGCAAATTTGACCAATCCTGCACAATATTTTCATATTCTCAGAAGGCAAATATTAATGCCACATAAGAAACCATTGATCATAATGACTCCAAAGGGAGCATTGAGACATCCTTTGGCTGTTTCGGGTATTAAAGAATTTTCTTCTTCAATTTTCAAAACAGTTCTGGATGATCAAAGGCAAATAAACCCTGCTGACATAAGAAAAATTTTGATATGTACCGGAAAAATATATTTTGAACTGATGACAGAAATTATAAAGAAAGAGATAAATAACATTGCTGTCATTAGAATTGAACAGATTTATCCATTTCATCAAAGTTTATTTTCTAAAATCATCTCGAAATTTAAGAAAGCCAAAGAAATAGCATGGGTTCAGGAAGAGCCCGAAAATATGGGGGCATATTATTTTATCAAGGATAAAATATCAGGATTCATACCATCAAAAATAAAATTAAAATTTATAGGACGGAATCCAAGTCCAGCTACGGCAACCGGTTCTCCAAAAGTTCATCAGGAGGAACAAGATTCAATAATCAGAGAATCTCTCAGCTAAAATTCTTAACAGATTTTATAAATTAATGCAAAATTTGTAATTTCAAAATTACAAATAGCTTTTTATTGTTTCACTTTTATGGATAATTTATGAAGACTCGTATTGAAAAGGATTCAATGGGAGAGATTGAAGTTCCTTCCGATGTTTATTGGGGCGCTCAAACTGCACGGTCATTAATTCATTTTGCAATTGGTGTTGAAAAGATGCCACGAAGCGTTATTAGAGCAATGGGAATATTAAAAAAAGCGGCAGCTTTAACGAATGCTGAGCTTGGGGTCTTGCCAATTGATAAAGCTGAGTTAATTGCAAAAGCGGCAGATGAGGTTATTGAAGGAAAATTAGATGCACACTTTCCCTTGTCAATATGGCAAACAGGCTCCGGGACACAGTCAAATATGAATGCTAATGAGGTGATTGCTAATCGTTCCATAGAAATGGCAGGCGGGGAAATGGGATCAAAAAAACCTATTCATCCCAACGATGACGTTAACAAATCACAAAGTTCTAACGATACATTTCCAGCTGCTATGCACATAGCCGCCGCCGAAATGATCAACCATAATTTATTACCTGCTCTTGCAGTTTTGAGAAATACACTTTATCAAAAATCAGAGGAATTTAAAAACATAATCAAAATTGGAAGAACTCACCTTATGGATGCAGTTCCTTTGACTCTTGGTCAGGAATTTTCTGGTTATGTTCAACAACTTGATAATGCTATTGAAAGACTTCATTTGGTTTTACCCGGCTTATATGAATTAGCCCTTGGTGGAACGGCTGTGGGAACGGGATTAAATGCCCACCCTGAATTTGCAACCCGGGTGGCTGCTAAAATTGCCGAAATTACCGGACTGCCATTTGTTAGTGCACCAAACAAATTCGAATCGCTTGCAGCTCACGATGCTTTAGTCTTTGCTCATGGAGCTTTGAAGACAGTAGCAGCATCGTTTATGAAAATTGCTAACGACATTCGTTGGATGGCATCCGGTCCAAGATGTGGTTTAGGTGAAATCACCATTCCCGAGAACGAACCAGGCTCTTCAATTATGCCCGGGAAAGTCAATCCTACTCAATCAGAAGCTATGACAATGGTTGCCGCACAGGTTTTTGGAAATGATGTTGCAATTAATTTTGGAGGAGCATCTGGTAATTTTGAATTGAATGTTTTTAAGCCCCTAATCATTTATAATTTTACACAAAGTGTAAGATTACTTACAGACACAGCAAAGATGTTCAACGAGCATTGTGCAGTTGGAATCAGTCCAAATCAAGACAAGATTACATTCTATCTTAATAATTCTTTGATGCTTGTTACTGCCCTGAACCCACATATAGGATATGATAATGCTGCAAAAATTGCAAAACACGCCCATAAAAACAACCTCACTCTTAAAGAAGCTGCTATTGAGCTTGGCTTACTTTCATCAGAAAAATTTGATGAAGTTGTCCGACCAGAAAAGATGTTAGGTCCAAGTTTAAAATAACAATTTAAACTTTTTATATTTGATAATATAAATAAAAAAAAGCCTCAGAAGAAATTCTTCCGGGGCTTTTTTGTGAATTATTTTATTGTTCTTATTTGGTCAGAACAACAGGTACAGACTGATTGATAGTTTCGCCGTTTATTCTTAGGAAATACATTCCCGAAGGTAATTGAGATCCGTCAATGGTATATGTGTAGATTGTTCTGCCTTGAATATTACCGTTGAAGATAGTAGAAACAACTTGTCCCATAGCATTGAAGAGTTCAATTCTGACAAACTGAGATTCATCAACGGCAACGTCAAAATGTGCTGTTGAAGTGAATGGGTTTGGATACACCTCACTTAAGACAGAGTTGCCATTAAATTCTCCGGCTTCATTAAATTCATTAAGAGCAATTTCGGATAGTCTTGGTGAACCACCGGGATATGAGCCGGTTGTATTGTATTTTGTGTCAAGGTAGTCATAAGTAACTCTGCTGATGCCACCAGTACCACTGTTGAAAGCCTGATAAACGATAACTTCGGCAATCATACCATTAAAATGCAATCCCCATGTTTGTCCGTAGCCTCCTGTATGAATTCTTGTTCCGGTAGAGGAGGCACCAACACCAGCATAGCTGTTGTCAAAAACAAGTCCAGTGAATGTCAAGCTTCCTGTAGCAACACCATCAAGTATTCCTCTGAATCTTGTTCCATCGTATTCGAGTTGTGCAATATGGACACCGGGAGTAATTGCTGCACTAACAAATCTTCTTTCAGCTCCCCTATACATACCGAAGTATATTCTGTTATTATAAAGATATATGTTATATCCGGAGGTTGAGCCGCCAGCTTCGAACAACATTTGTCCTGTTGTTCCAATAGATCCAGAGAAGCTAAATACAACTGAAACAGTTTTAGGAGTAGTATTGGGAGTAGCACTTGTTGTTGTCAAATCTGATACCTGGTATGTGATTTTCAAGCCATCTTCTGATGGGAAAGCAGTAGTATTATCGAACTTAACTGAAGGAAATCCGCTGATACCGCTTGAAATATATTTTGGTTCTCTTTGAACATCATACCAAACAGATAAGTTCAAGATGCCATCATTATCGGGGCATGTTAAATCATCCCAAAGTGAGAGTGGATCGTTGTTAGCATAACTGAAAGGTATAAATGATTCAGGAGCTAACCAGAGAGCAGGGGTTGTATTGCCACCTAACCAAGGGTTATAGTCAACGTAGCAACTTACTTTGTCACCACTTCCGCTTGGTGTTCCCGGATCGGGAGAAGCATAACAAGAACTTCCGTCTGAAGAAGGTCCTGAACAATGTCCCCACCAGTTGAAATGTGCCATATGTAAATTGTTAGAACCAGAAACGTCTTTATTAAGAATACCATAAGCCGGATATGAACAGCTTGAATAGAAAGAATTATTGGCATTATTGTTAACAAAATAGTTATACATAGTATAACCATTTGCGATTTCATTATCAATTGCCATTCCTCTTGTATTGTCATGTATATAATTTAATGTTACTTTGTGTCCTGTATTCTGTCCAGTAAACCCAGTTGCACTTTTGAAATAAATTCCAGTAAAATTATTAAAGATCTCGTTATTTTTAATAACCCAATCTTTGTCTCTTGCACTCCAGATACCTGAGGCTCTCTCAAAAATTTCACCGCAGTCTGTGGTATGAGTAGTGTGACCATATATTTTGTTTTTTTCGATGAAAACATTCGTTGTATAACCATAGGAAATGATGCCAATACCCCCGTAAAATCCATTGCTACCACTGCCATAACCATTTGGGAAATTGCCAGTGTTAGGACCAACGCAAAATTTAAAATCATCAAAAGAACCACGGTTGTTGTAAATTTCGTTATTAGTAATTATCAAACCAGAACCAAAATTTGAATAATCGTCTGCATCAATATTTTCGGTAACGTCAATAACAATCCCAAAATATTGATTATTGTAAATTTTGTTTCCGTCAATTGTAATGTTGCTCAACATGTAATCAACATCATCTTCCCAGATAACAATACCTTTACCGCCAGAAGTTGTGTTTGCTGTGCCTACCATATCGTAAATCTCGTTGTTTAAGATTTGGATATTCTGGCAATTATTCATTGTGATACCATGGCTACAATCATAAATTTCGCAATTCTCGATTGTAACATTATTTACACCGTTTACCATAGTTCCTGATGAAGAAAGAGGATTAAAATCATAACCAATCCAGATACCAGAATTTTGAACCTGACACTGAACATCATAAGCCTCGGTGATTATTAAGTTCTTCAGAATTGTTGAACCAGAACCGGTAGCAGAAATTAAGAAAGCTGATTTAGCACCGCTCCAAATAGAAGTATTGGTAGCTCCTTTAACGACGAGTTTATTGCTTCCATTCAATCCGTCAATAGTTAAATGTTTGTTAACTCTGATAGGATTAGCAGGTTGATAGGGTGAACCAGTTCCATCCCATCCGATAACATCGCCAGCAGATGCAGCATCAATGGCAGCTTGTAAAGTTGTATAGCTGTAAGGTCCTGCATTGATGTTGAAGTTTTGGCTCCATGCAACTCCGGTGGAAATTATTCCAGCTATTAACAGGAACAAGATTTTGTGGAAAAGTTGTTGTTTCATAATAACTCCAAAATATGTGAATAATATCTATTTTTGTCAATGTAAAAGATTAAACTATGTTTATATTTAATGTTATGAAATACCAGAAACAAGGTATATGGATTATAAGTAATTGATTGTACTTTTTTAATATTTTTTTAATATGTTTGATAAACTTAAATTTAAACCGATGATAAAATTACTTTATTTTCCATTGCAATTTATTGAGTATGCCTATAATATTAAAATTTTTTTTTATAAATCAAAAATATTTATTTTGTTGATGATAAAATTTAATTTAATTTGAAAACAATAATATTTTTTGCAGATTTTTTTTTAAGTTATTAATTATAAAATAGATAAATAAAAAAAAT
This sequence comes from Candidatus Kapaibacterium sp., assembly GCA_938038165.1. Classification (GTDB taxonomy): domain Bacteria; phylum Bacteroidota; class Ignavibacteria; order Kapaibacteriales; family UBA2268; genus CALHRB01. The sequence goes on from CALHRB010000125.1 coordinate 7,680, forward strand.
AAAAAAGTATCGTTGTAAAAAAAAATTCTAGAAGAACTTTAAAAAAAAAAAAATAATCTGGTAAAAATTATATTCAAAATCCGACATTACTTTTTAAAATCAAAAACAGTAAATAAAAAAGATCAAAAAAAAATTTAGATTAAGCAAAACAAATCATTTTGACGCTCTGCATATTTTGTTATTTTAGAAACTTTATATTTATGGATTTTCTCTATAAAGTATGAAGGTTAATAGGAAAACAACAATATTATCAATTGAATCTTCTTCTTATGTTTGCAGCGTGTCAGTTTCAGCTGATGATTTAATGATTGCCGAATACAACATATACGAAAGAAATGTACACGACAGGTTGCTTGCAAATCTTGTAAAAAGAATTTTAGAAGATAACGAAATTGGAATGGATGACTTAGATGCTGTAGCTGTCTCGTCGGGACCCGGCTCTTTTACAGGATTAAGAATAGGTTTTGCTATTGCAAAGGGTTTATGCTATGACGGTCAAATCAAATTTTTAAAGGTTCCGACACTAAAAGCTATTGCAAAGGAGCAAAGTGAATTCGCATTATTCACTTCAAGAAATTTTATAGTGTCAGTTATTCACTCAACTGAGAACAAATACTTTACTCAAATTTTCGATTTGAGGCTTGACGAACAAAGTGAGGTAGAAATTTTGACACTTGAATCAATCAATCATCGTTTTGATAATAACTATCTTATTGTTGGACCTGCAGCAAAAGAGATCAATCCTGAAACACCTGAAATTTGCACAAAACTTTCAGCTTCAACAATTAACAAATTAGCAGAAACCTACTATAAGAACTCTGCATTTACCGAACCTTCGGAAGCGAGTCCAGACTATTTTCAAAAATTTAAACCAACAGTAGAAAAAGACAAGTAATTTTTTTTTGGCAAACTAAAAAAAAAACTATAAATTTGTATTCTTTATATTTTCAAGATTGAATTTTAAACGGAGTAATGTTTTGGAAACTGATGCAAAAATAACCAGATCCTACCGGAATGAAGATGTTCAAAGGCATTGGTGGATTGTTGATGCAGAGGGTTTAACCCTTGGAAGATTAGCCACTCAGGTCGCAAGGATTTTGCGTGGCAAACATCAACCTTTCTATACCCCTCATATTGACAATGGGGATTTTGTCATTGTAATAAATGCCCAAAAAATTAATCTTCATCCAAAACGGGCGAACAAAAAGGAATATTATCATAATACATTATACCCGGGTGGAGCGAGGTTCAAATCTTACAAAGAAATGATGACAAGCAAGCCTGATTACGTTATTAAACATGCTGTTATGGGAATGTTGCCAAAAAATATTTTAGGAAGAAAAATTATTAAAAAGTTGAAAGTGTATTCAGGCACAGAACATCCTCACACGGCTCAGAAACCTGAAGTATTAAATTTAAATTAATTTTTTTTGAATATTAATAAATTATTAAGGAACTTAGATGAAAGTTTCACTTGCAACAGGTAGAAGAAAAACCTCAGTAGCACAAGTGAGAATAATACCCGGAAACGGTAATATTATCGTAAACAAAATTGATTTTTTCGACTATTTCCCACTCGATGTAAATCGTAAGGATGCTCTTAAACCATTGGAAGTAACCCAAAGCGTAGGGAAGTTTGATATAATAGCCAAAGTTCATGGTGGAGGAAAGAGCGGTCAAACTGGTGCCATGCAGCTTGCACTCTCGCGAGCATTGGTTAATTTCAATGAAGAACTCAAAAGTTCATTACGTGGGGCTGGTCTTCTTACGCGTGATCCGAGAATGGTCGAACGAAAGAAATACGGTCTTAAAAAAGCAAGAAAAAGATTCCAATTTTCAAAAAGATAATTTTTTATTCAATAAGCATGTTCCGGGATTGGTTGTGTGTGGCTATTGGCTGAGCAATCAAAATGAACGGGACAGAAGTATAACACAATTTAAGGAGTTTTTATGCCATATTCAATATCAATTGAGCAATTACTCGAATCCGGTGCCCATTTCGGGCATTTGACCCGCCGATGGAATCCAAAAATGTCGAAATTCATTTTCGGAGAAAAAAACGGCATTCATATCATTGACCTCAGAAAAACTCAAATACTGATTGATGTTGCAAAAAATGCAGTAAATAAAATTGCAAGCGAAGGTAAGATTATATTGTTCATTGGTACAAAGCTTCAGGCTCGCCAACATATCGAAGAGCAAGCAAAAAGTTGCAACATGAATTATGTTTCAGAGCGATGGCTTGGAGGAATGCTCACCAACTTTTCAACTATAAGAAAAAGCATCAAAAGACTTGCAACGATAGACAAAATGGAAGTTGATGGTACTTTTGACAAAATTACTAAAAAAGAAAGACTTATGCTCACCCGAGAAAGAGACAGATTAAGAAAAGTCTTTGGTGGCATTGAAGATATGACAAGACTTCCAGGCGCATTATTCATAGCAGATATTAAAAAAGAGCATATAGCGGTTAAAGAAGCAAAGATTTTGGGCATTCCTGTTATTGCTATTGTTGATACAAATTGCGATCCTGATGATATTGATTATCCTATACCGGCTAACGATGATTCTTCTAAAACAATTGAGCTAATAGCAAAAGTTATGGCTGGTGCCATTAAAGAAGGGAATGAAGTCGCACGACAAAGACAAGCTGAACTTGAAGCATCTTCCGAAAGAGCTTCCAAAGAGACTGAAGAAGTTGTCGAAGAATCACCGCAAATTAAGAGAAGAATGAGAGAACGAAAAATCAAGAAACCCGATGCTGGTAAGGGTCGGGGTGGTAACAGAAAATCTTTGGTTGAATCAGAAACAGAGCAATCATCTTTTTCTGAAACTGAATTAACCGAAGAATAAATAGAAAAAAGATAATTATTAAAAATTTAGAAGGTTAATCATGGCACAGATATCAGCACAGCTTGTTCAAGAGCTGAGAACAAAAACAGGGGCTGGGATGGGTGATTGCAAACAGGCACTTGTCGAAGCCAATGGTGATATGCAGGCAGCAGTCGAAATATTAAGAAAAAAAGGTATTGATACCGCCGCAAAAAGGTCTGACAGAGCTTCGAACGAAGGCATAATTTCCGTTAAATCCACTGAAGACGGCAAAACTATCGCTATGGTTGAAGTGAATTGCGAGACAGATTTTGTGGCAAGAAATCAAGAATTTGTAAATTTTTCTAATCTTTTAGTTGATATAATTTTAAATTATCAACCTAATACACTTGATGAACTACTCAGCATTAACATTGACAAAGATTCTGTTTCTGGTCTCTTCAATGAAATTTTAGCAAAATTCAATGAAAAAATTCAGATAAAAAGATTTGAAATACACAAAACCAATGGTTTCTTTTCGAGTTATGTTCATGCAGGAAGCAAGCTTGCAGTATTGCTTGAAATCAACATTTCAAATCCAGATGAGGAAACAAAAATTAAAGTCAGAGACATAGCTATGCAAATTGCTGCAATGAATCCGTTGTTCATTGATAGGAAAAATGTCAGCGAAGATATTATCAGCAAAGAAAAAGAAATTTATCGTGAAGTTTTGATAAAAGAAGGAAAAAATCCAAATTTTCTTGATAGAATAATCGAAGGTAAGCTGGAAAAGTTCTATCAGGAAAAATGTCTTCTGGAACAGGTCTTTGTTAAAGATTCCTCGAAAACAATAACTGATGTTTTAAATGATATTTCGAAGAATATTGGGCAGGAAATAAAAGTATTGATGTTCAAACGTTATACATTAGGTGACTAATTTTAACAATGAGCGAAAAGCCAATTTATAACAGAGTGCTTCTCAAATTGAGCGGTGAAGCTTTAATGGGTGATCTTGAATTTGGTATAGATCCTGATACACTCCATTCATTTGCCGAAGAAATAAAATCAGTCCATTCTCTTGGAGTCCAGATTGGAATTGTTATAGGTGGGGGTAACATTTTTAGGGGTATCAAATCAGCTGCTCACGGGATACATCAAGTTTCGGGTGATAATATGGGGATGTTAGCTACTGTGATAAACTGTATAGCTTTTCAAAATGCCCTCGAACATATTGGCATTCATACCAGGTTGCAAACTGCAATAAAAATGGAGCAAATAGCTGAACCGTTCATCAGACGAAGAGCTATTCGGCATCTGGAAAAAGGTAGGGTTGTTCTTTTCGGAGCTGGAACGGGGAGTCCATATTTTACAACTGACACAGCTGCAGTTCTAAGAGCAATTGAAATTGAGGCTGATATCATACTCAAAGGCACAAAAGTTGATGGTGTTTATGATAGTGATCCTGTTCTAAACGAAAATGCCAGAATGTTCAGCGAGATATCTTATCTTGATGTAATTCAAAAAAATCTTAGAGTGATGGATCAAACAGCCATTACGTTGAGTAAAGAACATAAATTACCTATGAAAGTATTTAATATTAACAAAAAAGGTAATCTAAAGAAAATTATTACAGGTGAATATCTTGGAACTTTAGTTAGCTCTTAATATTTCAAAGGAGATACTGATGGAACTAAATGAAACATTAAATAAAACCAAAGAAGTGATGGCGAAGTCGCTTGAATTTACAAAACAACAACTATCGAAAATCAGAACCGGCAGAGCTTCTGCTAATCTTGTTGATAATGTGAAGGTTGATTATTACGGATCTATGACGCCTATTTCTCAGGTTGCAAACATCTCTGCACCCGATGCAAGAACTATCATAATTCAACCCTGGGATAGGGGGACATTACTGGCAATAGAAAAAGCTATACAGCAAGCTGACCTCGGATTTAATCCGATGAACGATGGCAATGTTATCAGAATACCAGTTCCACCTCTTACTGAAGAAAGACGCAAAGAATTCGTTAAGCTTGCAAAAAAATATGCTGAAGAAGGTAAAATCGCAATTAGAAATATAAGACGAGATCAAATCGAATTAATTAGAAAATCTGAGAAAGAGAAAAAAATCACCGAGGACGACAAAATAAGCGGCGAAGAAGAAATCCAGAAAATCACTGATGAGTTCATAAAAAAAATTGATGCTTTAGCTTCTCAAAAAGAGAAAGAATTACTTGATAATTAGATTCTTCTTTGAAATTCTAATTAAGATTGTTAAATTTGTACTTTAAATCTTAAGGGTCCTTAGCTCAGCTGGTCTAGAGCGCTTCCTTGACGCGGAAGAGGTCACAGATTCGAATTCTGTAGGACCCACAACCTTTCGGATTTCTACTTCACTCAACTTACTGATAAAGCATCTTGGAGGTTCTTTTGATTTGCTCAGCCTTATTGATTTAATATTTCAATCATATTTCTTTTAAGGACTAATTAGATATTTTTATCAATCTGAAAAATTTTAATATATTGGTTCGTTATTATATTAATAATTAATTTAAACATAAAATCACGTAAAATATTTCTATGGATTATTCTCAGAATTTAGTAGTTGAGGAAACCAAGGATAAATATCGGTCAATGGACCCTCACGTCGAACAATTTGTCAGTGATTGTAAAATTAAATTTAAGAAAATAGATGAAAAATTGCTGAGAAAAGC
>CALHRB010000126.1 GCA_938038165.1 Candidatus Kapaibacterium sp.
CATCCAAATCTTCATTATTCGAAAGAGTGAGTTCTTCGAGAGTGATTAAATTTCCAAAATCAGAAGGTATTGTCCCACTCAAAGAATCATTATCAAGTTTTAAAATTTTTAAATTTGATAAATTGCCAAAAGATGAGGGTATAGCGTTATCACCACTAAAAGGATTGTTGTGTAGCTCCAGTCGCTCAATGTTTGATAAATTGCCAATTTCTGGAGGAATTATTCCTTTTATGAGATTGTTATCCAGCAATAAAATCTTTAGACTACTTAAATCATCAATATCAGAAGAAATTTCTCCTTCGATCTTATTTCTTGACAAAATGAATACTTCAAGATTTGAAAGATTTAGCAGCTCATCAGGTATTTGACCTTCCAGATATTCCTGATAACCTAAATCCAAATATTCGAGCAAAGTGCAACTTCCCAAACTTGATGGTATATTACCCGAAAATTTGTTGTTATTAATTTGAAGATATTTGAGGTTTGTCAGAGCATCAAATTTGTCTGGCAATGTGTTATCTAGTTCATTATAGCTAAGATTAATTAACTCAATATTTGTTAAATTTTCGATATCATCAGGGATGCTGCCTGTCAGGTCGTTTTCTTCTAATATCAATTTCTTGAGGTTGCTAAGACTCCAAATACTATTGGGAATATTGCCTGCTAAATCGTTAAATCCAAGGTTAAGTTCTTCGAGATTAGATAAATTCCCAATTTCAGGAGGAATAATTGAACCGCCTAAGCCTGAATTTTGACTTAAGTCAAAAACTTTTAATTCTGTTAAGCTATCAATTTTTGTTGGAATGAATCCAACTAAATTGTTATCTGGTAGTTTTACTTCACTAACTCTGTCAGATACTACTGTAACACCATACCACGTTGAAACATCTGAGGATGATTTCCAATTCGTTTTTATTGTCCAGTTATCTCCATCAGTTGAATCGTAAAGAGCAATTAAAGCATTTCGTTCAGAAATTGGGACGTCTGAAAGTGAAGTGGAAACAATTATGAGAAGTGCCATAAGGAAGGTAAAAAAAAGTTTCATCTAAGATCCTTTTAAAAAATGAATGATTTTTTATTTAATTAATTCTAAATTATATTTAATTTAAGACAAAATTAACATTAATTAAACAATATCCAAATTATTTTCAAAAGATTTTTTTGTAATTAATACAACAAATCAGAGAAAGAAAAATTTCGAATTAATCTGATTCAGTTGATGAAGTGATATCTGTTATTTTAAGTTCAGCTTTGTTTAGAATGCTTCTGATCTCATTTATTAATTTTGTTCCTTCCTCGAAAAGTAAAAGCTGAGTTTCGAGCGGCTCTGAGTCTTGATCTAAAATTCTTACAATTTCTTCAAGGCGAGACATCTTTTCTTCGAATGATTTATTTTCTTTTTTTGCCATTTTATCCTCAATAATAATTTTTGGTTGGTTTAATTGAAAGAATGTGAGCGTTAGCATTCTCATTTTTTCTGATGATTTCTATTTCAATATAGTTGCCTAAAGTTTCATCAACACTGATAGTATGATTTTTGTGTTTTAACAAAGCAAATCCTTTATTTAGTGGCTGAAAAGGGTGTAAAGATTTCAGAAGTGAATTTAGATATTCTGCTTTATTTTGAATGTTTTTGAAGTGTTTATAAATGTTATTGATCAATCGGCTTTGATAATCGTCAATCATTTGTATATATTTCGAAATTTTGTCTGGAAATCTTTTGTAACCGGATACATTTGAAAAATTGTCAATTAATGACTTTCTTTGTTGAATATTAAAATTCACTGAATTAATCATAGAATTATTATAATCGAAAATGATTTGATTCAATCTGTCTATTGTAATCTGAGTAACGATTTCGGCTGAGGCAGTTGGTGTTGCTGCTCTAAAATCGGCAACGAAATCAGCAATTGTGAAATCAGTTTCGTGCCCAACTGCTGATATAATTGGTGTTTTAGAATTAAAAATTGCTTCAGCAACAATTTCTGTATTATACGACCATAGGTCTTCGATTGAACCACCTCCACGACCAATAATAATAACATCAAGTCCTAATTTATCGAGTTCTTCGATGGCTTTTGCAATGTCTTCTGCTGAACCATCGCCTTGTACTAATGTAGGTCTGAAGTATATTGTGCATAATGGTAATCTTCGGTTAATTGTAGTAATAATATCTTGAAAACCAGCACCTGTAGGGGAAGTTGAAATTCCAATTCTCAAAGGGAAGGATGGTATAGGTTTTTTTCTTAAAGGATCAAAATATCCTTTAGCCTGTAGTTTTGATTTTAATTCTTCGAATTTCTTATAAAGGTCTCCTAATCCAAGTTCTGAAATATGTAAACACTCGATTTGATAATTTCCCCTTGGAGGATATACAGTTAATTTGCCATTAACTAAAACTTTAGCACCATCTTTCATTTGAAATTTAAGAGGAACTTGCTTCCACATTACGCAGGAAATTTGTGCTTTATCATCTTTCAAAGTGAAATATCGGTGACCGGACTGATGGTGCTTGTAATTAGAAACTTCCCCTGTAACACTTACAAAACCAATACTATCTTCAAGTAAAACCTGAATTATTTCAGTTAACTGACTTACTGTTAAAGTTTTATCATTCATATAACAAATTTAATAAAATGAATTAAATAAATTGAAATTTAATTCTATGAAACTTAATCAATAATGAATTGTTATTAGAATAAATGATATTATTTTTGTAATTGTATGGTTAGAGTTAAGGTATAAATTAATGATTGGAATAGGGTATGACAGTCACCGTTTTCAGAAAGGCAGGAAATTAATTATCGGAGGTGTGGAAATTGAATCTGAATTTGGCACAATAGCACATAGTGACGGAGACGTTCTGATTCATTCTCTTGTTGACGCTATATTAGGCGCCATGGCTGCCGGTGATATTGGTGAGCTTTTCCCAGACACCGATATAAAATATAAAAATTATAATAGCGTTTTTTTTCTGGAGAAAGTCATTGGAATGGTTAAAGATAAGGGGCTTAAAATAGTTAATATTGATACGGTGATTATTTTGGAAAAAATAAAAATTTCCAAATATAAACAACAAATAAAGGAAAAAATAGCTTCTGTCTGTGAAATTGAATCTAATAAAGTTAGTATAAAAGCCAAAACAAACGAAATGATGGGATTTGTCGGACGCCAGGAAGGTTTGGCAGCTATTACTGTTTGTCAGTTAGGATAATTATCATACTTACATATATTCAGTTTCCTTGATTAAAAATTTGAAAAACTTATTTACTATATCGCTTTTTTGTATCATCTTTGTATTTAATGTTTATTCAGATGATACTTATCCTTATTCTTTCAAAAGAATTGATTATCAGCAGGGTGGGGAAATCCTCATCGTTAGCGATGAATATCAAAACCAGCAATACAGCTTCTTCATTAAACCAAATTGGGCAGAAGAATCCGAAGCCGTTTACATAAAAAAAGGGATTATTGGAGATAATTTTATTGGAAGTACATTAGGCAACGCCTATATATTATCTGCAATTACAATCAAACATTCTTTGTTGGCGTGTTGGAAAGAGGACGATAAAGTTTATGTCTCAGTTGTTGATACTATTGGTACTGTAAAATCTATTACAGAAGTATTCGGTGAGTGGAATAGGTTTGAACCTATTCATGCTAAATGGTATGGTAAATGTGGGGCTAATGACTATTTATTAATAATTAATAAAAATCTTTACGTTATTTCTTTGGATAACGATTCGAGGGTTAGTTCTAATTTATTTTCTGATAATGTTGAAAAAGCAGTAAGTTTATATAATCCAAGGGAATCTTCTGAAAGCCCAAATTTTGCTTATGTTTATTCAAAAGAAGGTTATGGTTTTTTATATTTTGTCAAAAAGACGAAAAGTGAAAAATTTGCTACTCAATTTTTGCTCACTGATGATATTTACCTTTTTCCCTTTAGCTCAAGGGTAATTCTATTAACTTCGTCTAAATCCTACAACATTTCATTGTTAAATATAATTGATCCCGAAAAAGGATCTATCTACGAATCATTGATTGAAGCTTCCGGCGATCGAGTAGCTGTTCAAGACAGTGAAAAAAAATACATTTACTATCTTGAATTAAATCGTAATGGCTCTGATTATTCTCTTGTTGTCAATGATTATTCCAACCTTAACAACATATTGAATATTGGAGTAACTGGAATATCAAAAGATTTAATTGAACCAATAGGATTGTGGCAAGAAAACGGTCAAATAATTGCAATGTTCAGGAATGGACTGGCTACATTTGACCTTGACGGAACACTTAATTCGATTGATTATATTCCATTTGGTGAAGCGTTTAATATAAAACCAAACGTTGCTTTAGTAAATGAGAACTTAGTATTTTCTTCTGCAATTGGTTCAATGATTCTTGAGAGGACAAGAAACGAACTTTGGTTCCTGAACAGGTTTTTGCAGAACTCAGCCTATTATTTGATACCAGCAGTATTACTGATAATAGCATTTGTATTCATAAAAATGTATAATAATCAAAGAAGGGTATTGAAGGCTTTGATTAATTTACCGAGCACAGGGGTTGTTTATGTTTTGAATCAGAGCGGGAGACTGAAAAGTGCAAATTCTTATGGGAAACAATTGCTTGGCATCACTGATAGCGTTCCTTTCAATAAATTATTTGCTGAATATTGTATATTGGAACATACGAAAGCTATAAAAGAATTAGTTGATAAAGCAATTGAAATGAAAGATTTTTTCACTCAAAAAATTAATATATTAAAAAATAACGATTTAAACGAATGGATTTATACAAGCTATCCTCTGCGAAGCTTTACAGGCAAATTTAAAGGACTGGTAATAACTGGAATTGATATAACTGAACAGCTTGAACGACAACGACTCAGCAATTGGGCTCAATTAGCTCACGATATGCAGACTAATTTATCAACCATACGATTAAATGCAGAACAATTGGAACTTGAAAAGGAAATTAATAAAGACAGACGAAAAAAAATTATACATCAGGTTGGTTTATTAATTCAAAGAGTTAGGGATGTTGTAACCGTTGGTCGAAGTGAAAGTATTTATAAAGCTACCGTTGATTGCTTTGATATTTGTTATGATGCTATCAATGAATTTGACGCCACGCTTTATCCAAATATAAATTTCTTAGTTAACGCAGAGCATTACAATGTATCATGTGATAAGCCAAAAATATTAAGGGCACTAAGAAATGCGATCGAGAATAGTATAAAAAGTTTTCAACAAAGCAGTGGTAGCATCACCATTTCAAATTTTTCGGATTCTAAATATGTTTACATTTCTGTGAAAGACAATGGTCCAGGAATGGATGCAAATACAAAATCAAAATTTACTCAGCCATATTTTACTACATCGAAGAAAAATGGGGGCTACGGCATCGGTACAATGATTATGCAACACGTTATGGAACTCCATGGAGGCGAACTCAAAATTGAAAGCGAAAAAGGAAAAGGTACAGAAATAGTTTTTTGCATACCAAATTATCTTCCTAATAAAACTATTAAGGCAATTTCACAGAAAAAAAATGTTGTTCTTTCTATTAATTCATAGTGAAAAATAAATTAATTCAAAAAGGAAAAAGAATTGGTGCGATTGATTACGGTCGGAAAAGAATTGGTTTTGCAGTTAGCGACGAATTGCTTATAACCATTACACCAAAGGCAATTTTCTATACCGATGAAGAAAATTTTAAAGAAAAATTATTAACTCAAATCAGAAAGTATGATTTGGCAGCTCTTGTGATTGGCATTCCTGCCAGACTTGATGATAAAGAGACAGATTTAATTAATGAGATTAAGGAGTTTGCCGAGTCGATTAGATCTTTTTTGAACATACCCATTTTTTTTCAGGATGAATCATTTTCAAGTAAATATGCAACAGAAACATTAATACAAATTGGTAGAAAGAAAAAATTTCGTTCAAGGAAAGGGGAAATTGATAAAATAGCTGCTTCTATTATTTTAAGGGATTTTTTAGATGAAAATACCTAAAAAAAATACAGTTTTGCGAATTATTTTTATTATTTACAA
>CALHRB010000127.1 GCA_938038165.1 Candidatus Kapaibacterium sp.
GCATTTTTTATATTTTTGATCAACAGGTCAATTATTTCGGCAACTGCCGGAGGGTCTTTTTTAATAATAATAGCAATTGTAGATCTTTTTATAGCAGGAATCTCATTCAATCAGAATCCTCAGAATCCAGCTGAATCATACAAACTAAGCCCACAACTTAAATCTTTATTAGAACCAAAATTACCTAAAGATATCTTCAGGGTCAATGCAAGGATTTATCAACCCGTTAGCTTTATGCCTTTTCAGAGAAATCAGGGATTAGTGGATAATATCATGCTAATCGAAGGATATAACCCTTTGGTTCTTCAGAGAGCGAAACCACCATTAAATGATACTAAAACAATTTTTGATTTATATAATATTAAATATCAAATTAACGTTGATTTGGAAAAAGGTTCATGGTCATTTATCGAACGAGATAGCTATTTTAGTAGAGCTTATTTGGTTAACTCTGTTAATGTAATTCCTGATTCTTTACTAAAAGAGAAAATGGCAAATGAATCAATTGACTACCGTAAAAATGTTGTCTTAGAAGAAGTTCCAAATATCAAACTACCTGAAGTGATTGATACAATTCCTGATTATGTTGTATGCGAAGATTACCAGAGTAATTATTCAAGATACAAAGTCAATACTTCTCAATCAGCAATCCTTGTATTTAGTGAGATTTGGTATCCTGGCTGGAAAGTATATATTGACTCAAAACCGGAAAAAATTTACAGGGCTAATTATTGTTTTATGGGAGTACCCATATTAAAAGGAAAACACAAAGTTGAACTTAAGTTCGAATCTGATTCATTTAGCAAAGGATTGATTATATCTTTGATAACCCTTTTCTTTTCAATAATTGGGGTTTTAATTTCTTTTAAGTTTGAAAACAACTTAAATTTACTTGATTTGAAGCATAAAAGAAGGGAAGAAACTTAACTCAATTTCTTGGCAGCTTCTTCAATGCTTGAATAAAGCGTAAATATAAAGGTTAGTTTTGTTATAGAAAAAATGTTTTTCAAATAATCGTTAACATTGCAAATTAAAAGTTTTCCACCATTTCTCTCAAAAAGTGCATTTGCTGAAAGTAGAACCCCCAAAGCAGTTGAATTGAGATATGATACTTCTTTTAAATTTAATATAACTTTATTTTTTTCTTCTTTTGCTAATTGTTTTAATTTGTTTCTTAATAAATCAATGTCTTCTATTGCAACAAAGTCTCCAACAATATTTAATATAAGATAATTATCTTTTTCTTCAATGTTAAAAATAGGCATATCATCTCCATAATTAAATATTAAAAAAATACAATATAAAGAAAATTTATCTAAAAATCAATCATTATCAGGCATTGTTAAGTCAAATTTAACTGACACTGGACAATGATCAGAAATTCTTTCAAGTTCTTGATCTCGCAAAATAGCACGAAAATCCAGACTACGAAGGCTATTTTTGATATATCTTGAATTAGTTGTTTTAGAAACCAATATATGGTCTATTGAATATGCATTTGGATATTTACAGCTTTTCAGATTTTCTGTTAAAAAAACAAAATTTGAGTCAAACTTGAAAATAGCGAAAAGATTGTTTTTTTTCCTCATTGGAGTATCGTTAAAATCACCGAGGATTATTATATCTTGTTCTTTTGTATTTCGCAAAATTGAATCAGCCCAAAAATGAGTTTTTTGAATTTGTGCTGCTCTTAGATCTTGTGATTTTTGAATTTTTTCTTTTGTATCTTCGTATTTCGAGGTAGATTTATAATGAACCACCATCATTACGAAATCGAAATTTCCGGCTTTACAATCAAAAACGAGACCGGGTCTTGTCCTTCCTTCTTCTATAATAAGAGGAGTATATTCTTTAATGAAATCAACACGGATATTCTTTTTGTAAAGTAATCCAAGGTTTTGTTGATTGCCTTTTTTACCAAGGTAGGATTCAAATTCTGGAAGATACTTTGTAAGTAACTTTAAAGCTTTATAATTTTCTATTTCCTGAAGAGCTATTATATCAGCATCAGATTTTTTAATAATTTCAGCGATTAGTTTGTAATCTTCGGGAACTCTGTCAATTCGATCATTGATCATATCACCAAGCCATTCAATATTGAAGGTAGCAACAGTTAGATATTTAGAGGGGCTTTGTTTTGTTTCATCCGCCGACTCATCACTGTTACAGCCAAGAATGAATGTTAAAAGAACAAACAAATAATTGAAATTTTTTAAAGCTTTCAATTTCTAAAAAAGATTGCTTTGAAAATATAACCAGCTATATCTGGATTTTCTTTTAATCTTCGTGTTGAATAGCCATACCAGTCTTTGCCAAAAGGCACATAAATTCTTACATTATGACCTTTTCTTAATAATTCATTTCTTTTTTCTTCCCGAACTCCAAGAAGCATTTGAAATTCATATTCGGACTTAGATATTAATCTTTCCTTAATTAAATATTCAGCATTTTCGATTAGTGGCTCATCGTGGGTGGCTATTCCTGCATACATACCATTATCAATAATTAATCTAAGCAGCTTTTTATAGTTATTCCGGACTTCTTCTCTTTCTTGATATGCAATATCGGGCGATTCTTTATAAATTCCTTTGCAAAGCCTTATGGAAGGTTTATATGATATTAATGATTTGATATCGTCTTCGCTTCTTTTCATATATGCCTGAATGACAATACCAACATTGTCTAAACCCTCGGCTCTCAATTTTCTGTATAAGTCCAATGTTAAAGATGTATAAGGGGAATTCTCCATATCAAGTCTGACAAAAAGATTTAAATCATTTGCTTTTTTGACTATTGCACTTATATTTTCATAACCAAATTTTTCATCAATTCCTAACCCCAATGAGGTTGGTTTTATTGATAAATAACTATCGAGAGAGTACTCATTAATAGCATCCAAAACCTTTGAGACCATCTCTTTTTCATGTAAAGCTCGTTCTTTGGTTGTAACAAATTCACCGAGCACATCAATAGTGGTTTTTCCTCCAAGCTTTTGGAAATCCTGAGTTACTCTGACTGCATCGCTTAATTCGTCGCCGGCGATATATTTTTTTGCTACTTGATGTATAATTCCTCTGGGAATTAACGGCATTGTTTTAATAATTAACTGGTTTAACATCTTCATATAACTGTTTAATTAATTATACTTATAATAAAAACTTTCTGCCCTCTATTAGATTTTAGTAGGAGATAATAAATTCCCTGACTGATTTTTGGCATTTCGATGTCTTTTTGATAAAATCCGGGATTTTGGCTCCATACTTGAGCTAAATGAGCAATTTTATTTCCCAATAAATCAAATAGATCAATATCAAATGATTCAAAACCATTTTCTAACTTGTATTTGATAGTTAATTTATTAGTTGAACAGGAGTGAATAACTTTAGATTGGTCAATGGGTTCAGTTTTATCCAATGAATTTTCATCTATACCAGTCAGACAAGTGTCAATAGTAAAAAAGTAATCACTTGTATCAAGGTAAATAATAGAATCTGGTTTGGTATATAATCGTATTAATGCCTGATTAGTTGGTTTGAATGGAACAGCCCAGGTATAAGAATTTGTATTGGGTTTGAATGAGCCGAGTGTTACTCTTTGCCAATTTAGTCCGTTATTTGTAGTGTATTCAATAAATATAGTGCTGACAAAATCAGAAGTCCATTCAATATCATAAGACGATGAGGCGCATAGAACTTCTCCACCATTAGGTTTGATTAATTTAGCTCTCTGTGCTCCAATGGCAAATATTGAACTTTCAGAGATAACAGATTCATCTGGTAAAGAAATTAACCTTAATTTGCATTCATTACTATTAATTGAGGGTATAATCCATTTATAAGTATAACCATTAACTTTTTCTTGTAAAGTTAACCAAGTTTTTCCGTTATCAGAGGAAAATTCGATTCTAACGCTATCAACAAAATAAGTTGTCCAACTAAGATTGAGAGTTTCCCGATGTCCAAACCTCTGGTCTTCGAATGTATTATCGAGAATGATTTGTGGGCTTACAATAGAAAATGTTTTTAAGGATTTATCAAAAATAGATGGATTATCTGAATTTTCAATTAAGACCAATACATTCCAAGCAGTGATATTAGGGAGTTGCCAGATGATTTCGTTGTCTGATGCTTTAATTCTATTTCGTAGTTCTATCCAAGTTAATCCGCTATCGAGGGAATATTTGACATTGACGTTGTTTATATTTGAGACCCTCCATCTAATTTTTAAATTGGTATTAGCTCTATAAATCTTTTCTCCCAAGGGGTCAAGTAAGAAAACTTTTGGTGTTTGAGAAGGACTGGAGCATTTAGCATTTTCAGCAGCCTTTCTCATTATTGTAATACATCGGGGGTGAAAATTTAAATCAACACTCCTTGATGGATGAGTCAGATGGCAATAACTCATTATTGTTCCAAGAACAGGCTTTGCTCTACCGCTTTGAATACAAGCATCGTAAATACCTCCTGGGTCTGTCTTTGTTATGCATGTATCTATTGGGGGAATGAAATAATCACAGTTATGTGTGTGCGGTGAGCTAAAATTATGACCAATCTCGTGCGCAGCACAGTTTACATCCCAAGTGTAATTCATTGTTGGATATTTTCCGTTTCCTCTTATACCAAACACAGAATACCCTAAAGATTTATTGCAAAGAGTCCCAAAATTTGGTGAGCCGCTAAAAGCTATTCCTGCTACAGTAGTGTTTGCAGGTTGATTGGATAAATCTGCAAATAGACAGGTTATAGCTCTGTCAACAGATTTATTATACCACAGGGATGGCATTAATGATAACTTGTCCGAAAGATTTTCAGTTCCTCTGTATGGATCTTTTGATTCATCTTGCCAGATTAAGACATAAGAAACTAATAGATTAACATTTAAGTTATCCTGATAAATCTTCGAAACTTGTGTCATAACACCAGCTATATAAGTGGTAGCTTTTTGAAAATCACTCCCCATGAGTACAAAAAAATCATAGGTTGCTTCGCAAGCAACTTTTATTTCTAACATATTAGTAGATAAAATTTCGTCATTCTTATGAAGAAATAAATCATCAGCTTCGTTTGTTGTTATTTGGCTATTATCTGTTAAACAAACGAAGTTATTTGGATTGTCAGAAGAAATATGAGATAATAATATATGCTCACTTGATTTTGAAGTCTCAATTATCGGGGATATAGAATATACAAAGCCCTCTTCGTTTTTTATATAGCTGAATAATTGACCATTTGCATAATTGATAAAAACATAAGAATTGGGCTGATTCTTGATTTTTCCTTTGAATGATATTATTGAAGGAGGGGACATTTTGATTAATCCGTCCTTAGTTCCAGCATACCATTCGGTTTTATCATCAAATGCTGACTGAACTGGGATTAACTCTAAGTCACCTAAATCCTGGGTCGAAATAGGAAAGGATTTTATTTCCAACTCATATAAATTAGAATTGAAAATTTCATCTGCTCTTTCATTAATTAATCTGAATTTTAATTCTTTAGTGTTTGCCAGATTTAAGTCTGATTTATTATTAAAAATAATAAAATCACTAGAATTATATGAATGCTCAAATGAAAAAGCTTTTAAATTAAAAAGAAAAAAGAAAAACAAAGAGACTTTAAATATATATATCATTCTTCTTATCATGTTTGATTTAGGAAAAATTTTTGATTAATGTGATTGATGATTTGATTGTATGTTTCTTCGACTGTCCCATTAGCGTTAATTATAATAACCCTGTCTGGTTCTTCAATGGCTATTTTTTTATAACCTTCAATAACTTTTTCAAAAAAAGAATTTCCAGATTTTTCGATGTTATCAAGGACTCTGTCTTTCGAACGGGCTAAAGCTTCGTTAATTTCTAAATCAAGATAGAAAGTAATATCAGGTTTTAAACCGTTTGTCGAAAGATGATTACAAATATTTATGATGTTCAAATCTATTCCTCTACCATAGCCCTGATAAGCCGTGGTAGAGTCAAAATATCTATCACTGATGACTGCAGTTCCTGCATTCAACTCTTTTTTAATAATATTTTGTGTTAAATGGCTTCTTGCAGCTTCAAATAGGAGTAATTCAATTTCTGGATTTAGCACATATTCTGATGTTAATAAAATATCTCTGATTTTTTCTGAAAATTCGGTTCCGCCAGGCTCCCTTAGAATTAAAGTTTTAAATCCCTTTCTATTCAGGAAATCTGATAATAATTTTGCATGTGTTGATTTCCCACATCCATCTATACCTTCAAATGTAATAAACATTTTTATTCACATTAAAAAAACAAATTTAAGCAATATTTTCATATTTATGACACATTTGGAATGAATTTGTTACAAGTTAAATAGTTTTAATCAGTTTTATCAATAAGCACAACAAATTCCCCTTTGATATTTTGCCTCTTAGATAGTACAGAAATTAATTCATCAGGGAAACCGATAAGAAATTCCTCAAAAATCTTAGTTAATTCTCTTGCCAGACAAACTTTTCGTTTATTTTCAAAAATATTGCTTAATCCATTCAATAATTTAATGATCCTGTTAGGGGATTCAAGTAGCACTATTATAGAGGTTTCATCTTTTAATTTATTTAAAAAAGTTTGTCTTCCTTTTTTATTGGGGGGGAACCCAACATACTTGAATTCATTTATGGCAAAACCCGATCCTATTAAAGCAGGAATGATCGAGGTTGGGCCAGGCAGAGGAATAATTTTGATATTGTTTTCACGTGCCTTAGAGATTATTCTAAAACCCGGATCTGATATCCCGGGAGTACCAGCATCACTTGTTAAGGCAACTGAAAAGCCATTTGATATTTTTTCTATCAAACTTTCAGTTTTTGTCATCTCATTTTGTTCATAATAGCTTTCGAGTTTTTTTGCCTGAATGTTGTAATACTTCAAAAGTTGTCCCATTCTTCTGGTATCTTCACAGGCTATTATATCTACTTCTCTCAAAATCCTTAAAGCTCTTAACGTTATGTCCTCAAGATTTCCAATAGGAGTGGGCACAATATAAAGGGCAGGCTCTATGTCATTTTTAGAGCTTTTAGTCATTTTTATATCTAATATTAATAAAAAAATTGCTAATTAATTCAGAACACTCTTTTTGCATCACACCGGGAATAATCTCTACACGATGATTTAAATTCTTGTTATTGACAATATTCAAAACACTGCCACAAGCCCCTGCTTTCAAATCATAAGCTCCAAAAACTACCCTTCTAATCTTTGCCAAAACAATAGCACCGGCACACATCGGACAAGGTTCTAATGTTGAATATAAAGTTGCGTCAGTTAAGTATTTTTTTCCAATCATTTTTATTGCTTTATTAATTGCAAGAATTTCAGCATGAGCATTAGAGTCTTTCTTTTTTTCGACCAAATTATGAGCTTTAGCTATAACATGATTATTAATAATTATGATACATCCAACGGGACAGTCATTATGTTTAATGGATTTTTTCGCTTCTTTTAATGCTAATTGCATAAAGTCTCTATGAATATTCGCCATCATTTATAATTTGTAAGCTTTTAAATTTTTAATTCCGTTTTTAAGTGTCTCATCCTGTTTGGCAAAGCAAAGCCTGAGCATACTTTTTCCTTCATCTGAGTTTGAGTAGAAAACCGAAGGAGGTATAGTAGCAACTTTGTAATCCTTTACTAATTCTATTGCCAACTCCATATCATTTTTATTTTCAGGAATATTTACCATAATGAAATAGCTTCCAAGAGGAATAATAGGTGAGAACAAGCTATCTTTTAATTCCTGAATTATAAAATCTCTTTTTTGAAGGTATAACTTCCTGAAATCCGGCAAATATTCCATTATTTTTGTCAGACCAAAAGCAACAGCATGCTGACACGGAGTATTAACTGCAAAGGTAGTCCACTGCCTGACAGAGTGAATGCCTCTAATGAAATCCTTATTTGCACAAGCCCAACCAATTTTCCATCCGGTGAAACCGAATGTTTTCCCTGCCGAGGAAATGGTTATAGTTCTTTCTTTCATTCCGGGAATTGTAGAGATAGGAATATGATTAACATTATCATATGTTAAAAACTCATATACCTCATCGCTTATGATAATTAAATCATTTTTGATAGCAATATCGGAAATAAAATCTAATTCTTTTTTTGTATAGACTTTTCCTGTAGGATTTTGTGGATTATTCAAGATAATTACTTTAGTTTTGTTTGTAATGGCATTTTCGAATTCTTCAAAATCGAATGAAAAATCAGGTTTATGAAGTGTGATTAATTTTGGAATACCACCTGCCAACAAAACATCATACATATATGAATCATAGAATGGCTCGAAAATTATTACTTCATCGCCTTCATCAACTACTGAATGAATAGAGGAGTATAGAGCTTCAGTAGCCCCCATTGTGATGATTACTTCATTATCATACGACCAGTCAATGTCATAAATAGATTTATACAAGGCTGAAATGTTTTTTCTTAAAGTTAAAATACCAATAGAAGGAGCATACTGATTCTTGCCTTCCTTCATAGCTTTATAAACTTCTTCTATTAACCAGTCGGGTCCATTAAAATCAGGAAAACCCTGTCCCAAATTCACTGCTTTATTTTCGATAGCTAAACGGCTCATGGCAGTAAATACTGATTCCGGAATCTTTTCAGTTCTTTTTG
Organism: Candidatus Kapaibacterium sp.; assembly: GCA_938038165.1. Classification (GTDB taxonomy): domain Bacteria; phylum Bacteroidota; class Ignavibacteria; order Kapaibacteriales; family UBA2268; genus CALHRB01. The sequence goes on from CALHRB010000127.1 coordinate 8,648, forward strand.
AAAGTTGTATAGTCATTTATTAAACCTTTTAAATTTCTCAATTTTAAAATACAAAATTAGCCATCATTCATAACATTTTACAGTTTTTTTCGTTTCAATAATAATTATTAATTAAGAGAACATATGTATGTTAGATAATGAATCTAAGAATAAACTTAGCAAAAATGTCAATGGAAAACCATTAAAGTCTTATGATAACAAAGAATTTATCCATTCCAGTAATGGCAGATTAATTAGAATTCTTTCTGAATATCTTTATCCTGAACAGAGATTAAAAAAGTTTAATATCAACAAGACTGTTATATTTTTTGGTTCAGCTCGTATTAAACCTGAAGACACGGTTCTTTCAAAAATAGCAGAAGTTGAGAAAAAAATAATTGTATGCAAAGATCTCAATCTAAGGGAAAAATTATTGAATGATTTACATTTTTTGAACAAACAACTTGAAATGTCGAAGTATTACGAAGAATCTTATGAGCTTTCCTTTAAATTGACAAAATGGTCAGAAACTCTATCGAGCAAGAAGAAATTTTATATTTGCACAGGCGGTGGTCCTGGTATTATGGAGGCTGCAAATAGGGGAGCTTACGACGCAGGTGGTAAAACAATAGGTCTTAATATAAGTTTACCTATGGAACAAGATCCAAACCCTTATATCAGTAACGAATTAAACTTTGAATTCCACTACTTTTTTATGAGAAAATTCTGGTTGGTTTATCCCGCTATTGCCTTGATAGTTTTTCCCGGTGGATTCGGCACAATTGATGAACTGATGGAAGTTCTAACTTTGAGACAAACCGAAAAATTCAAAAAGCCTAGACTGATTTTGTTGTATGCCCAAAATTACTGGAAAAAAATAATCAACTTTGATGCATTGGTTGAATATGGTATGATTAGCAAAGAAGATACAAAATTGTTCTATATTGCTGATACGCCAGATGAAGCATTTAATATTTTGAAATCAAATTTATTTAATAATAATTTACATAATTAATCTAATTAAATCATTAATTATAATATGTAATTAATTATATTATTTATAATTTATT
>CALHRB010000128.1 GCA_938038165.1 Candidatus Kapaibacterium sp.
AGAAATCTTCTGATGGAACTTCAGCAAAAAATATCCCTTAACTACAATAAATCTCTGATAGGAAAAAATCTCAAAGTGATTATTGATGGAAAGAATAAAAGCAGTTATCTTGGTCGAACTGAACACGATTCGCCTGACGTTGATAACAATGTTATTGTTTTTTCAAATAAAGACTTGAAAATTGGTTCCTTCTATGATGTTCATATCGAAAAAGCTAAGGAATATGATTTAATCGGAAGAGTATAATTTATTTCTTTTATGTCCCCTTTTTCTTGTTGACAAAAAAACGTATAATAAAATATGCTACAACTAAAACAATGACAATCATTACAATTTTACCGTAGATGTCCAAAAATTTATCAACCTCCCGCCAATTGTCGGTGAATATCATTCCTAAGTATAAAATAATGAAATTCCAGACAATAGAGCTAATTGTGCAATATATTATTGAATGTAAATATTTTAAATCTGACAATCCAGCAATAAAAGATATAACAGCCCTGGTCCCTGATAAAAACCTGTTAACAACAATGACCCAATAACCATATTTATCAAACCAAAGTCTTGGTTTTTCGATTGTTTCTGGTGTAATAAATTTTAATTTCCTGTGTTCAATAACTTTGTGTCCGAAATTTCTTCCTAACCAGAACATTGTCATAAAACCTAAAGAGGAGCCGATTGTTGAAAATATTAGCATAGGAACAAAATCAACGTTCCCAATCCCTATGAAAGTTCCAAGAAATAATAAAATTGCATCGCTTGGAGAGGGTGGAAAAATATTCTCGATGTAGGTAACCAAAAATGCAAATAGCAAAAAATAAATAGCAGGAAAATTTGCTCCTTGCAGTAAATTTATTATAGGTTCGAGCATAATTAAACTGGCAATTCCTAAAAAATCCCAAGAGGCGTTATAGACTATTGGTTTTATTATTAAGGCTTATACCAAAACAAGTTACCCCAAACTGAATGCGAAGAATATGTTTCGGTTAATTGATTGAAACAGAAAGCTAAAAAGCTCATTAATGGTATTAATTTAACCTAAAGCATATATTCATAAAGCCTTTCTGGGTATGAGATTAAAAATCAGTTTTCTTTAAACAAAGGAAATCTTGAAGTAAATTCTTTAACCTCCTCTTTCACAGATTTAATCAAATCAAGATTATCAATATTCATCAAAACTTTGTCAATAAAATCAGCAATATGCTTCATTTCCTGCTCTTTCATCCCCCTCGTAGTAACAGCAGGAGTTCCCAATCGAATTCCGGAAGTAACCAGGGGCGGCTGTGTGTCGTAAGGAACTGCATTCTTATTTGTGGTAATACCTGCCTCATCCAATGCTTTTTCAGCCTGTTTTCCAGTGAGGTTTTTGTTTCTTAAATCCACTAACATCAAATGATTATCGGTGCCTCCACTAACGAGGTTATAACCTTTGGAAATTAAAGCTTCTGATAATGACTTAGCATTTGAAATTACCTGTTGGATATATTTATCAAATTTATCGCTAAGGCATTCACCGAATGCGACAGCTTTAGCAGCTATGACGTGCATTAATGGACCGCCTTGCACACCTGGCATAACCCAAGAATCAATAATTTCGCCCATTTTTTTAACTCTGCCGGATTTTGGAGCAACAATTCCAAATGGATTCTCATAATCTTCGCCAAGCAATATTATGCCACCCCTCGGACCTCGGAGCGTTTTATGTGTTGTGCTTGATATAACATGAGCATATTTAATCGGACTTTGAAGGTACCCTTTTGCAATCAAACCTGCCGGATGGGCTATATCAGCAAATAAAAAAGCCCCAACTTTGTCAGCAATTTCCCTGAATGTCTTGAAATCTATCTCACGGGGATATGCCGATGCTCCTACTGTTATCATTTTTGGCTTATGCTGCATGGCAAGTTGTTCGACTTTATCGAAATCAATTCTGCCAGTTTTTTCATCAAGTTCATAAGGTATAAAGTTGAAGAATTTTCCGGAAAAATTCACTGGCGATCCGTGAGTAAGATGACCACCGTGAGCCAAACTCATTCCCATAACAGTATCGCCATATTTCAAAAATGAAAAGTAAACTGCCATATTGGCATTACTTCCGCTATGAGGCTGAACATTGGCATAGGCGGCACCAAAAAGCTCCTTTGCCCTGTCTCTGGCAATATTCTCTGCAACATCAACCCATTCACATCCGCCATAATATCTTGCTCCAGGGTATCCTTCGGCATATTTATTTGTCAAAACTGAGCCTTGAGCTTCCATCACTGATTGAGATGTAAAATTCTCACTTGCAATCAATTCTATCTTTTCTGACTGTCTCTTGAATTCGTTAATTATAGCATTGAAAACTTCACTGTCCGTTTTCTTTAAAATATCATACATTTGTTTCCCTTTTATTATTTGATTTATAAAAAAGCTAATTTAGCTAATGTTTTGGAATTTCACAAATCATTGATGTCAGCAATCATCAAATGGATAAATATGAATCTTTTAAAAAAAAGCATATTATTTATTATTTTTGAAACTTAGCAAAAAAACCTTATTTTTGTAATTCTATTTTTGCCGGAGTAGCTCAGTTGGTTAGAGCACTGGAATCATAATCCAGGTGTCGGGGGTTCAAATCCCTCCTCCGGTACTAATGTAACTAATTCCTTAATCAGCTTCTTTCTAAGTTAATCTTTTTTTTTTTTTTGACTTAATTAGCCTATTTCACAAGCAAATCATAGAATATTTTTGTGTCTGGTCCAAGTGGGATTGTTAGTAAAATAAAAATAACGAAAACTATAATCCAGACTATTCCAAGACTGATGGAATAGGGGAATAAAATTGAAATCAGTCGCCCAAGTGTTATTGATGGGTCGTATTTCTTTGCGATAACTAATATTATCGGAAAATATGGTAGTAGAGGTGTTATAATATTCGTTGTTGAGTCTGCAATTCTAAAAGCTGCCTGCGTAGTTTCAGGAGCAAAACCTAAAATCATCATCATCGGAACAAAAACTGGCGAAATTACTGCCCATTTTGCGGAAGCACTTGTTACAAAGAAATTTAAAATAATCGAAAAAAATATAAAACTTAATAAAAGCCATATCCCGCTCAATTCTATGTCTTTTAAAAAATTTGCACCTTTGACAGCCATTATCAAACCAAGATTTGACCAATTAAAATAAGCAAGAAATTGAGCAGCTGCAAATGCCAATACAACATAGGAACTCATCGAAGCAATTGATTCAGCCAAAATTTTAACCAAATCGTTTCCGGATTTCAAACTTTTTGATCCGATTCCAAAAACAACACCCATAATAAGAAAAAAAATCATAATTAATACAATTATGCTCTGATAAAAAGGTTTTAAGTTACCATATCCATCTCTCAACAATCCATTTTCGGGTATAACAGCAATCAATAACAATATTAAAAGAACAAGGAAAGCCAGGATTGATAAAAGCAAACCTCTTTTCTCATCATTGGTAATTGCTTTTATAATGTAATCTGATTCTTTCAACTTTTCAGGTGGATTCCAATTTCCAAGTCTTGGCTCCACTATTGTATGTGTTATTACCGTCCCAACAGCCGTTACAACAAATGTTGAAACAAACATAAAATAGAAATTTGCAGTTGGATAAACATTATAAGAGCTATCAAGCAACTTAGCTGCTGAATCAGTAAAGCCTGATAGTAATGGATCTATGGCTGTTAAAATTACATTAGCACTTAAACCTCCACATGCTCCGGTAAATGCCGCTGTCAAACCAGCTATAGGATGCTTGCCAAGTCCTGCAAATAGTGTTGCCCCAACTGCCGGCATAATTACAACGCAGGCATCTCCCATAATATGGCTCAAAACTGATGTAAAAACAAGAACTGCCGTAGCAGACCATCTTGGGACTATTTTGATGATTGCTGTCAGAACAACATTAAGCAAGCCAACCCTATCAGCAACCCCAACCCCAAGCATCGTAACGAGGACTAATCCCAAAGGTGGAAATTCGATAAAATTCCTGACAGCATCTGTCAGCATTCTCCTTATTCCTTCGTAGTTTGCTAAATTTACTATTTCTACTTTTTGCCCGTTCCCCGGATGTAACACAGAAATTTGAAAAATCGAACCCAAATACGAAGCTATTATTACAAGGAAGGACAGAATAACAAACAGATAAAATGGATCAGGTAACTTATTTACACTATTTTCAATTTTATCAAGAAACTTTATATTGACTGTCGCTCCGGTCATTCAAAAATTTCAAAATTACAAATTTAATTAAAAAAACGAAGTGTTTTTAAATGGGTATTTAAATAACATGCATTAAATTTATCTGATAGTAGCTTTTGTTTTTTTGATTACCAATCAAGAGTCTATTATAGCAATAACATTCAATATGCTTTACGATTCAATGAAATCAAAATCAATTGCCTGATATAAGTTAATTTAGAGATGGCTCACAGCATTTATATATATTTTTTCTATGATTTACTATTGATACAAATACAAGTTTTTTTTATCCGACAATTCATTCCTTAATACCTATAGGTTATATTCAAACCAAGATTTAATGGATTATTTGTCAATTTATATAATTCACCGTTTTCTGAATTACCATAATTTGTTCTTAATTGGGAGAGTGATGTCCATTGGAATACAGCATCCAACCTGACATTGGGTGCCAAATAAATTCCACCACCTAATGACAAATAGCTTTTCGAAGCTCCGGCGACATCCATTGAATACGGAGATGTTTTGGAAGCGAAACTCCCCCTGACGACAAATGGCGTCAAAGGAATATCGTATTCGATTCCTACGCCCCAATTAACCTGCCCGACAAGCTCTCTGACTATTTGTTTATTCAAGTCAAGTACTTCTTTTGGGGCATCGCTGAATTCAAGCTGTGTTACGTCAGAATATTCCACGCCAGCCATAAAAGTCAATCCTGATGTATGAAGCGATAATCCGGCGGAATATAAAAATGGAGTTGTAACTTTATAGGAATTTTCAAACTCATCTGGGTCATATGGATTTGGTTTCCAGCCATTATCGAATTCGGCAGTTGCCAAAACGCTGAATTTCTCCTCAATTTCATAATATGTAGGAAATTTTATAGCAGCTCCAAATCTAAAAAAATCTTCTATCTTTGCCTGAATTCCTATTGAGCCGGTGATTCCAGCAATTTTTTGATTTAAATTTTGTCTTAAATTGAATTGTTTAAAATCAAGATTAGTATATCCAACAGAATCAAAATAATTGTATTTATTAAAAATATCAAATTCTCTATAATCGCGGTTATATTTATATGACCCCCACTTGCCGGTTATTGAAAATCCAACTGACACCTCTTTTGTCAAATCAAAAGCTGCACCACCTGTTACGTTGTGTAATCCACCGGCTTCCTGAACAAAAGCATATTGATCGAGGCTATCTTTCAATGGAGTAAATAAATTTTCATTTGCCAGCCAGAGATGATATGTGTAATTATCCTGAATCTTTCTTGTCCCATTCCTTGAATAATAATCTATTAATGTTGACTTCAAATTAATTGCTTGGTATTCGTAATTATCTTTGAAATTATTTTCCTGAAAATACGCTATTCCAACACCCGCATTTCCCTGCTTTGTAGTAAAAGGAGCAACAACTCCAAAACTTGATATAAAAGCATCATTTGAACTGAATTCACTCGTTTTACCTAAGTAATTTGTTTTTGAATTATTTCTGGTGAAACCTAATCCCAAAGCTAACTCACTTTTTGCTATCAATGATATACCTGCTGGATTAAACAGCAAAGCAGAAATATCATCTGAAACACCATAATATGCAATATTTAAACCGGCAGCCCGTGCTGAAATCAAGCCATTGCTTGATGAAAACCTTAATGCGTCCTCAATAAACTGAGTTTTTGCTGCTTGTAAAGAAATTAAAACAAGCAGTGACATTAAAAGTAATTTTTTCATATTTATCTTGGTCTTGTTGAACTTCTTTCACTATTTGAATTTGACCCAGATCCTGACGATCCCGAAGAACCAGAAGATCCTGTTGATCCTGAAGAGCCAGATGAACCTGAACTACTCCCTGACGATCTTCCGGAGCTTTGTCCTGATGATTCACCGGAGCGATTCCAGGTTCCACTGTTATTATTATTTTCTATAACTTCCCTATTTGTGTTTCTTGAAGGGGTTCTATAATTTCTGTCGTCAGTCGAAGGTTTATTTATATTATTATCATTCGATTTGACTTTGTCTTTGACGTCATCGTTTTTCGTAGAAGAATTAATGTCCTCTCTCGACCGACTCCTGGGGGAATTTGAATTTGTTCTATCATAATCGTATGCATCACCAACAGTTGTGGAACCTCGTGATGCTCCCCAATCACGGTATGTTTTCTCTTTCTTTGGGTTTGTTGATGGTTTATCAGCATATTTATTATCAAAATACCACCAATCTTGAAAATGATGCCTCCTTTGCCAATACCAGGGAGAATAGGCATAATAATAATCATACCAGGGATAATAATTATACCTATAAAAATTCATCGTCCAGTACCAGTCCCAATAATAATAATGATAACTTAACAAGTGTGCATTCCAGTAATAAGGTCCCCAACCATAATAATAATCCCACCAGGGTACTACAACAGTTACAAAATGTGGACGTGGGCTAAAATACCTATAAGACAAATTATGCTCTACATACCCGTCAATTCTTTCATCAAATTCATCCGACAGCGGATTAACCCACTTTTTGGTTTCGTTTCGTCCTGCTTTTGCATAATCATCGGAATTTCTGCCCTGAGTTACTTTCGGATTGTTATTAAAACCGAAGTATTCCTCCTTCGAACTTTCAACAGAAGAGCAGGAATACGCCAAAAATGACAATGACATTAAAATCAATAATATTTTTATGTTCTTTTTCATAATCTCCTCCTTAAGTTTATAACGTAAGATATAGAAAAT
>CALHRB010000129.1 GCA_938038165.1 Candidatus Kapaibacterium sp.
CCACGGTCGAGACAATTGAGTATGACCCAAATCGCTCTTGCAGAATTGCTCTGGTAAAGTATGAAGACGGTGAGCGAAGATATATTTTAGCACACTCCAAAATTAAAGTCGGAGACGTTATAGTCTCTGGACCAAATGTAGAATTCAAGGATGGAAATGCACTGCCCTTATATAGAATTCCAGTTGGATTGTTCGTTCATAATGTTGAACTAAAACCCGGGAAAGGCGGACAAATCGCAAGAAGTGCCGGAGCTTCAGTCCAGTTGGTTGCTGTTGATTCAAAATTTGCACAATTGAAATTACCTTCGGGTGAAATAAGGATGGTTCCTTCCAATTGCTATGCAACACTTGGAACTGTCGGAAATGCAGAGAAAGAAAACATTATGCTTGGAAAAGCTGGAAGAAGCCGTTGGCTCGGCATTAGACCGCAAACAAGAGGTATGGCTATGAATCCTATTGACCATCCTATGGGTGGTGGCGAAGGTACATCAAAATCCGGCGGTGGCAGGCAGCATCCTGAATCTCCCTGGGGTCAATATGCAAAAGGTTTAAAAACCAGAAAGAAAAGAAAACTATCAAGTAAACATATAATTCGTTCAAGAAAAGGTTAATTTTAGGGATGTAATATGTCAAGGTCATTAAAAAAAGGTTATTTTGTTTATTATAAGCTTCAAAGAAAAATTGATGCGCTAAATCAGGCATCCAAAAAGCAGGTTGTTAAAACTTGGTCGAGAGCTTCGACAATTACTCCCGATTTCGTTGGGCATACTATAGCAATTCATAACGGACATAAGTTTATCCCGGTTTACATAACCGAAAATATGGTAGGTCATAAGTTAGGAGAATTTGCACCCACTCGAACATACAGAGGACATTCGGGGCATAGAAAAGAACAACGCTCTGGAGCAAAAAAGTAAGGTCAGGAGAATAAAAATGGAAAATCAATTACAAGCAAAAGCACTAAAAAAATTTATCAGGTCATCGCCACGGAAAATGAGATTAGTGATTGACTTGATAAGAGGGAAAAATGCAGCCGATGCATTCTCTTTGCTCAGATTCTCGAATAAATTAGCAGCAAGAGATGCCGAACAAGTGTTAAGGTCTGCAATTGCCAATCTATCGAATTTCGAAGATGGAAAAACTGTTAGGCCCGAAGAAGTTTATGTTAAGGAATGTTTCGTTAATTGCGGTCCCACGATGAAAAGGATTCAACCTGCTCCTATGGGACGTGCTTACAGAATAAGAAAAAGATCTAATCATTTAACAATTGTTGTTGCAACTAATAAAAACTAATAAAGAGGAGTGAATCATTGGGACAAAAGACAAATCCAATTGGACTAAGGTTAGGTATAATAAGGCAGTGGGATGCTAATTGGTTCGACGAAAAAAATGTAGCCGAAAAAATCGCAGAGGATAACAAGGTAAGACTCTATATTAAAAACCGCTTAAAAAAAGCGGGTGTATCGAGAATCATTGTCGAGAGAACTGCCAAACAATTAAGAATTACTATCAATACTTCAAGACCCGGAGTTATTATTGGACGTTCCGGCAAAGACATCACCCAATTGGAAGAAGAACTAAAAAAGATTACTAATAAAGATGCAAAAATCTTAATCAGTGAAATCAAAAGACCCGAGTTAGATGCTTTGTTAGTTGCTGAAAATATTGCACAACAATTAGAAGGAAGAATCTCGTTTAGAAGAGCTATGAAACAGGCTGTATCGTCGGCTATGCGAATGGGGGCTGTTGGTATAAGACTTATGTGCTCAGGTAGATTGGGCGGAGCAGAAATGGCAAGAACAGAGCAATACAAAGAAGGTAGAATACCTTTGCATACCCTTAGAGCCGATATTGATTATGGCGTTGCAACTGCTCAAACTATATACGGCAGCATTGGCGTAAAAGTTTGGATTTGCAAAGGCGAAATTATTGGAAAACAAGAAAGTTAGTCAATTAAATAAGTAAATAGTGAGCAAATAAAATGCTATCACCAAAAAGAGTAAAATATAGAAAAACACAAAGAGGAAGAATCAGAGGTAAAGCAAATCGAGGAGCTACCGTCTCTTTTGGTTCCTATGGATTAAAATCTCTTGAACATGCCTGGATTACAAACAGGCAGATTGAAGCAGCAAGAATTGCTATCAATCGTTTTCTCAAGCGTGAGGGTAAATTATGGATTAGAATTTTTCCCGATAAGCCTTATACCAAAAAACCTGCAGAAACAAGACAGGGAAGTGGAAAGGGTAGTCCTGAAGGCTGGGTTGCAGTTGTCAAAAGAGGCAGAATCCTTTTCGAAGTTGACGGAGTTCCAATGAAGTCCGCTCAGGAAGCTCTCAGACTTGCATCACACAAATTACCCGTTAAAACAAAGTTTGTTAGAAGAATTGATTTGGTGCAATAATGAAACCAAGAAAAACAGCAGATTTAAGAGATTTAACAACTACTGAATTGGTCAGCCTGTTAGCTGAAGCACAAGAAACCTATTCAAGTCAAAAGTTTCAGCATGCACTCAGCCAATTGCAGGACACAGCTTATTTAAGAATTTTAAGAAAAGATATAGCAAGATTAAAAACTATTTTAACAGAACGTGAGCGAGCAAAATAAAATGGATAAAGAACAGCAATTAGAGAATTTAGAACAAGAACAAGATTTGTCATCCGAACAAATCTTTGATGAGCCGGAAGTTGAGGCTTCGTCAATACTTGAGTCCGAAATTGTTTCTGAAAGTCTGGAAAATTCGGAAACAAAGATTACAAATGTCGATATAAAGCCACAAAAAAAGACTGCTGTTAAAAGAATTTTGCAGGGAAAGGTTACTTCCAATAAAGCTGATAAAACTATAGTTGTTTCAGTAGTTAGACAAGTAAGGCATCCATTGTATAAGAAATACTACAAAAGAACTAAAAAATTTATGGCTCACGATCCTAATAATGAGTGTGGAATCGGTGATGTGGTTATAATAAAAGAACACAGACCATTAAGCAAGATGAAAAGATGGATGTTGGTCGAAATCGTAACAAAAGCTAAGTAATATCAAGGAGATAAAGATGATACAAGAAGAAACAAATTTAACCGTAGCTGATAATTCAGGAGCCAAAAAGGTCAGATGTATTCGTGTCCTTGGCGGTCACGGAAAAAGATATGCAAGTCTTGGCGATCTTGTTGTTGTATCGGTCAAATCTGCTCTACCAAATTCCAATGTCAAAAAAGGCGAGGTATGCAAAGCTGTAATAGTCAGAACCAGCAAAGAAGTTAAAAGAAAAGACGGGTCATACATAAGATTTGACGATAATGCAGCTGTGATTTTGAACAATCAGGGCGAGCCAAGAGGAACCAGAATTTTTGGTCCGGTTGCCCGAGAGCTTAGAGAAAAGAATTTTATGAAAATAGTATCTTTAGCACCAGAAGTAATATAACGGTGAAATTATGAAGTATAAAATAAAAAAAGGGGATACAGTCAAAGTTATCAGTGGTGATGACAAAGGAGTTATTGGCAGGGTTATGGCTGTTTATCCCGAAAAATCAAGAATTCTTGTAGAAGGTGTCAATATTGTAAAAAGACACACCCGACCTAATCAACAAAATCAAAAAGGTGGGATAATCAGCAAGGAAATGCCAATTCACTATTCAAATGTCATGATTGTTGACTCAGACAGGAACCCAACAAGAATAGGCATTAGATTCGAGGAAAAAGGTAATAAAAAGGTTCCTGTCAGATATGCAAAAACTAATGATGGTCAATTATAATTTAGATAGTTAAACTATGGCTACACCAAAAAAGAAAACAGCAGCAACACCATTTGGGGCACAATCCAAAAAAGTGGATTTTAAGCCAGAGGGTAAAAGATTGGAGGATGTTAAAGAGAAAACAATCCCCCCTCCTCGCTTGCTTGAATTTTACAGGAATCAAATTGTCCCTAATATGATGAAAAAATTCGGTTATAAATCTGTGATGCAGGTCCCAAAGCTTGAGAAAATATCTTTAAACATCGGGGTTGGTTCTGCAACTCAAGACCAGAAATTACTACAATCTGCAATAAACGAGTTGGAACTCATTTCAGGACAAAGACCAGTTATAACAAAGTCAAAGAAAGCAATTTCGAATTTTAAATTAAGACAAGGAGTTCCAATCGGATGCATGGTTACTCTCAGAAGAGCGAGAATGTATGAGTTTTTAGATAGATTTATCAATATAACCGCCCCTCGTATCAGAGACTTCAGGGGTTTTTCGGATAAAAGTTTTGATGGAAGAGGTAATTACAGCATCGGCATTAAAGAACAAATCATATTTCCGGAAATTGATGTAGATAAGGTAGGTAGAATCAGCGGACTTGATATTACATTTGTGATAAAATCAAAAAATGATGAGGAATCCTATGCTTTGCTCGCAGAATTTGGATTTCCATTTAAAAAACGTGAGGGAGAATAATTATGTCCAAAACATCAGTAGTGGCAAGGAATTTAAAACGAATCAGATTGTCTGAAAAATACAAAGCACGCAGGGAAGCTCTCAAAGCTGCAGGAGATTACGAAGCTCTTCAGAAGCTTCCAAGAAACAGCTCCCCTACTCGTGTACGCAACAGATGTTCCCTAACAGGCAGAGGCAAGGGAGTTTATAAAAAATTCGGGTTGTGCAGAAATGTCTTCAGACAAATGGCTCTCGAAGGCAAACTTCCCGGCATCAGAAAAGCAAGTTGGTAATCTTTATATTTTAATTTTCTAAATTATAAAAAAAGGCTATGCCAGTAACAGATACAATATCAGATTTTTTAATAAGAATTAAAAATGCAGGAATAGCAAAGCATAAAACTGTTGATATTCCTTTTTCAAAATTGAAATATTCTATAGCAGGAATTCTGAAAGAGCAAGGATTTATATCTGACTATGAAAAAATTGAGGATGGAATCCAGGGCATTCTAAGAATTACTCTTAGATATTATCAAGGGCACCTTGTAATCAAAAAATTTCAAAGGGTTAGTAAGCCCGGACGAAGAGTGTATTCACCAGTTGATAAACTTCCAAGAGTTTATAACGGTCTTGGCTTAGCTATTATATCCACTTCCAAGGGTGTTCTAACCGATAAAGAAGCTAGGAAGTTAAATATCGGTGGTGAAATTTTATTTACTGTTTGGTAATTTTGTTCAGGAGTTCGAAGTGTCAAGAGTTGGAAAGAAACCTATAACCATACCTGATAAAGTCAACTTGACTGTGGATGGTAAAACTATTAAAGCCAAAGGTCCAAAAGGTGAGCTATCATTTAGCATTCCTGAAGGCGTTGAATTCAGCATTGAAAACAAAACATTGACTTTTAGCCGTAACAGTGATGATAAGAAAATTAGAGCCTTACATGGTCTGTCAAGAGCTTTAGTTAATAATATCATCGAAGGTGTTCTTAATGGTTTTACTAAAACACTTCAAATTGAGGGAGTAGGTTATAAAGCGGAAATGAAGGGAAATAATTTAATGTTGTCCCTCGGATTTTCACATCCTTTATTAGTTATACCTCCTGCAGGTATAAAAATTTCAAGCCCTAACCCTAATACTATTCTTTTAGATGGGATCGACAAGCAGCTGGTTGGTGAAGTTGCCGCAAAAATCAGGAAACTCAGACCTCCCGAACCATACAAAGGTAAGGGCATTCGTTATAGCAATGAATATGTCCGAAGAAAAGCAGGGAAAACAACTTCGAAGTAATTAATAAAAAAATACAAAAGACTAATATGAAACGCTTAGAACTAAAACAAAAAAGAAGGATAAGAAGAAAATATAGCATCAGAAAAAAGATTGTTGGGACTCCCGACAGGCTTAGACTCAATGTTTATAGAAGTCTTAACAACATCTATGC
>CALHRB010000130.1 GCA_938038165.1 Candidatus Kapaibacterium sp.
AGGAGAAAAGAATATGCCAAATTATCATAATCCTCAACAACAACCAAGGCATTTTACGCCATTGCCACCAGACTTAGCGAATGCAAATGATGAATTGATAAATAAAATAGCAGATGAACAAGGTTCTGAATTTGCAAGAAAAATCAAAACAAATCAAATAAGAAACGTATTTTCCGAAATAACCATCATCAGATCCAAATTCAAACAGAGTAAATGCTGGAATGAGGATATAGAAAAGAGTTTAATATTGCTGAAACCTAAATTGGCTTATGCAAAAGGGCGAAATAGGGATGTAGAGCCTTTTCAAAAGCTAATGTTTAAAGCTATTGAAGCGATTATTGTTTCCAAAAATCGAGACAAGGCTATTTCTAATTTTTTTGACCTTATTGAATCAATTGTCGCTTATCATAAATTCTACGGTGGAAAAGAAAGTTAAAATTTAAAGGAGATAAATCAAATGACAGGAAAATTTCTTGGAAATATAATATTAAAAGGCAAAATGGAATGCCTGACAGGATTGCACATTGGGGGTTCGAAGGATAAATTCGAGATAGGAGGTGTGGATTCTCCGGTAATACGTGACCCAAACACAAATTACCCATATATTCCCGGCTCATCGCTTAAAGGGAAAATAAGAACATTATTGTCTTTTGAACTTGGGTTTGAAGTTATAGAAAAAAACAACAATAATAGAGAATATCAAGACAATATGGCGATTTACAGAATTTTCGGAACCGGAGCGAATGATAGTAACAGATCGGATGGACCATCAAGGCTCATTATAAGAGATGCTTATCCAGACGAGGAAACAGTCAGAATGTGGGAAAACCTCGATACAGAATTGATCTACACCGAATACAAGGGCGAAAACACAATAGACAGACTGACCTCGCATGCTAACCCGAGATTTATTGAAAGAGTCGTGAAAGGCTCCGTTTTCAATGTTGAGTTCATTTATGGTATTTACAGAGTGGATGATAAAAAAGATGAGGATTATTTCAAATATTTTCTGGACGGCTTGAAGTTGCTTGAGCATTCGGCTCTTGGAGGAAGTGGCTCAAGAGGTTATGGGCAGGTATCTTTTAAATTTACAGAACCGTTTTTGCTGACAGTTAATGATTACCTGGAAGGCTCTGAACTTTTCAAGGATTCATGCAAACCACACAAAGCATTGATTGAAAAAGGCAGAGAATTCAAAAAAAGATTATCAGATTTTGAAGAAAGCAACTTATCAGAAAAGATTAAAGAAAAATACGGAAAACTGAATTGATGAAAGTTGTTCATTTAAAGCCGTTAAGCAGTTTTAGAACAGAGTTACGTTCGGATACTCTCTGGGGTTTATTAATGATTGCCATAAAAAATGTCTATTCCGAAAAATACCTTGAGGAAGTTCTGGAGCAGTTCTATTCCGGCAATCCACCGTTCATAAATTCTTCGGTTTTTTACTATTGTGACAATAATAGCAATGGAACAAACAAAAAAACATATTTTTTGCCAAAACCAATATTAAGGACTTATGAATCAAATAATGTGACATCTGCTGACGTTAAAACTCATAGGAAAAATCTTGAGAACCTCAAGAGATTCAAAAAAAAGACTGAGGTAGATTTAGTTACATTCGAAAATTTAATTAATGGAGAAAAATCTGAATTCGACTTGTTCAATGAGTTCAGTCCTGATAATGACAATTCAAAGGAATTATATACTAAAAAGGAAATCGTAACCAAAAAAGTGGCTATTGATAGGCTTACAACAAGCACAAGGGAAGAATATGGAAAAGGGCAATTATATTCGATGAATGAAATTTACCTTGAAAATGGCGGTTTGTACTTCCTTGTTGATGGCGATACTTCAATATTAGAACCAGCATTGAGATTTCTTCAGCATTATGGTTTCGGAGCTGATAGCAGTAACGGGAAGGGTCATTTTGCATTATCAGTTAAAATTTTTGAGGATTTTTCTATCCGTCAGCCCGATGATGGGAATTTTATGATTAATTTAGGAATATATAACCCCAAAGCAGAAGAATTGTCAGAATACAAAAAGAAGAAGGATAAAATTTATTATAGTCTTGAAAAAAGGACAGGAAAAATCGGAGTTACTTTTTTTGGTTCAAAAGATATTTTTAAAGACTCAGTTTTGTGCTTTGGCGAGGGTTCGGTCTTTCCAACAATTATTAATTCTAAATTCGTTGGAAAGATTAACGTTGTTAAAGAATTAGATAACAAAAAGATTTATCATAACGGATTAGGATTTATGATTAAAGCAAATTTAAGAGAGACATAATATGTCGTATCAATTAAAAATAAAAACATTGACACCGATCCATATAGGTTCCGGAAGAACAATAGGTATATTTGATTTCAAGAAAATTGGGAATTACATTTACCGACTAAATATTGACCGTTGTTTCAGATATGTAATAGATAAAATCGGAGAGGGAGGTTTAGATAAATTAAATCAATGGGCAGAGGAAAAATCCGCAGAAATTGATACTCACGGACAATCAAAAAGTCAAAAAGAATACCAAATTGATGTTTTTAATT
>CALHRB010000131.1 GCA_938038165.1 Candidatus Kapaibacterium sp.
ATACTTGATGAAAAGAATTATCTAAACAATTTAGTAATTTGTTCTGAATTTTTGTTGAAGGGGGATATAATCGCTTTTCCAACAGAGACTGTTTATGGTTTAGGATGTGATTTGTATAATGAATTAGCCATAAAAAAGATATATGAATTAAAGGGCAGAAAAATAAATAAGCCTTTGACCGCACATATTTCAGACTTAAAATATGCAAAAGAATTATCCGAAGATATCCCTGATGAATTTTTTATTCTTGCAGAAAAGTTTTTACCCGGTCCATTGACAATAATAATCAAAAAAAATAAACTTGTTCCTGATATTGTCACTGGTAGTTCCCAAACAATTGGAATACGTTACCCCAATAATAAAATTGCTTTGGATATAATAAATAATTTTGGAAAACCTTTGGCTGCGACTTCTGCAAACCTTTCAGGACAGTCTCCGGCGGTTGAAATAACTGATATCATCAATAACTTTAAAAACAAGATTTCATTAATTATTGATGATGGTCCAACCACACATCAGGTAGCTTCAACGGTCATCAGTTTAGTTGATAATAATTTTCGCCTTATAAGAGAAGGAGCAATCCCGAAATCAGAGATCGAAAAAGCTCTCAAAAGGGGATTCAGTAAATTATGATTATATTTTTTTGGTCTTTGACGATAATTGAATTTTAGATAACATATAAGTTACAAGTTAGATTCATTTAAATCTATTTTTCTTAATTTTGCATTAAGTAATATGTAAATATTTTAAAATATGATTGAGACAAGCGTTACTGTTAAAAACAGAGCAGGCATACACACAAGACCGGCGGCTTCCATTGTGAAGTTGTCCTCAAAATTTATTTCAGATATTTATTTAATACGAGATGGTTTTGCAATAAATGCAAAGAGCATAATTGGAGTAATGACATTAGCGGCAGAACAGGGAGCTCAACTCATAATCAGAGCTAATGGAGATGATGAAGAATTAGCTTCGAAACAGATGAAAGAATTATTTGATTCTGGATTTGGAGAGCCTTAAATTAATTTTTTTATTTAATGAAAAAAGACAAACAAACTAAAATCATATTAATTGTTGACGACAGTCCCAACAATCTCGAAATTGCTGGCAGTATTCTTGAGTCAGCTGGTTACGATATAATACTGGCTTCGAGTGGTTACCAATCTTTACAAATTCTCGAACAAATACAACCTGACTTAATCCTATTGGATATAATGATGCCAGAAATGGATGGAATAGAAGTTTGCAAAAGGATTAAGAAAAACGATAAATACAAAGATATTCCTTTGATATTTCTAACAGCACTTTCTGAAAGCGAACATGTTATCAAAGGCTTCAATGAAGGAGGGGTTGATTATGTTAATAAACCCTTTTTGAGAGAGGAATTTCTGGCTCGAGTAAAAAATCATATTGATCTTTATCATTCCAGAAAAAGGATAACTGACTATATGAAAAAAATGGACTCGGAATTGAAAAGAGCTTCTGAATATATTTCTTCATTATTGCCCAAACCATTAAGGCAAACTAATTTATCAATAGATTATTTTTTCAAACCTTCGATTGCTCTTGGAGGTGACCTATTAGGTTATCATTTTATTGATAAAGACAATTTAGCAATTTATCTTTTCGATGTTTCTGGACATGGCATTGGTGCTGCTCTTCACTCCGTTTCAATTATTAATTCGATCAGATTTCAAAACCTTTCAGGCACTGATTTCAAAATTCCAAAAGATGTTCTGTGTTCATTAAACAAGATTTATCAAATGATTGAACATAATGATCATTTTTTTACTCTTTGGTATGGATGTTTGAATCTGAAAAAAAATGAAATGGTTTACTCATCAGCAGGACATCCACCTGCAATATTAATCTCAAAAGACAATGTCTCAAACTTTTTATCAGCAGATAATTTTGTTATTGGTGGAACTTTAAACTATGATTATTCAGAAAAATCTGTAAAATTAAATACCGGAGACTCGCTATATATATTTTCTGATGGAGCTTTTGAGGTAAATAATGAGATTTTGGGCTACATGGATTTAGAAGACCTCCGACATTTCCTGATTTCAAACCGAGATGAAAATGCTTCTGAACTATCTTTACTTTATAACTATCAAATTGCTTATTTTGGAGATAAGTTCTTGCCTGATGATTTTTCAATATTAAAAGTTAGTTTGAATGATTAATCTTTTATTGAGTTGTGTTTTCTAACTTCTTCGACCAAACTGGTGCTATCCCAACCATCTTCTTTTATATCACCAAACATAGAATCACTTTTCATTGAATCCTCAATTTCCTCAATTCGTTGTTTAGCATAACTAATATAAACTTTCTGATCTTTTCTAACTTTTGCCAATCCTTTTAAATGATACTCATCAAGCCTGAAAAATGCTTTAGCCATGCGATGAAGTTTATGCGAACGATAACCAAGCATTTTTAGAGCATCAATACCTAACCTGATTGATGTGTCTAATGACTCCCTGTAAATATTTTTAACTCCTTCATCCATTAATTCATAAGCATCATAACGGTTTCTGGCTCTGCTTAAAATTTTTAAATGTGGAAAATGTTTTTTTATAGTATGAACTATCTCCAGATTCTTTTCAGGATCGTCTATAGCTAGAATAATAACCTTTGCTTCATCGGCACCGGCTGATTTCAGAAGGTCATATCTTGAAGCATCACCATAGAATACCTTTAGTCCCATCTTTCTGAGAGTGTCAACGCGGTCAGAATCAATATCGAGAATAGTTGCGTGGACTCCATTTGCCCTAAGGAATCTTCCTATTGTATTGCCAAAATGCCCAAAACCAGCAATAATAATCGGATTTGTCTCTTCTATTGAATCGTGTTCTTTGGTTTCTTCAATTTCTTTTGTTCCTATTCTTGGAAGAATGTTTTTTTCAATAATGAGCATAACAAGAGGTGTTAATGCCATTGTGATTGCAACGACTGCCATCAATAGACTTATTGTATCTTTTGCTAAAACACCTTCCTGCAAGGAAAATGATAACAAAACAAAAGCAAACTCCCCTACCTGGGACAAACCAAACGCAAAAATAAAATTCTGGTCTGTTTTAAGCTTGAATATTATTCCAAGGATCAGAAGAATAATTGTTTTTATAATCATCAAAGCAAAAACAATTCCAAATATCAGATACGGTTCCCTTGCTATCATTCCAAAATCAATTGATGCTCCCACTGCAATGAAAAACAGACCAAGCAACAAACCTTTGAATGGCTCGATATCGCTTTCCAACTCGTGTTTATACTCACTGTTTGCAAGTATTACACCTGCCAAAAATGTTCCTAATGCCGGACTTAACCCAACTCCAACCATCAAAACTGTAATACTTACTATAATTAGAAGAGCTGTAGCTGTAAATATTTCTCTCAACCTTGTTTTTGCAACATATCTTAAAACAGGTTTCACTATATACATACCTGCAACTATGACTAAAGCAACAGCTCCAATAACAATTAATGGCTGTGCCCAACTGGGAAATATTGAAATAAAAGTATCGTGATGGTCAGCTCCGCCAGAAGTTGTCTTTGTTGCAAGCAAAGGCAACAAAGCCAGGATGGGTATAACTGCTATATCCTGAAACAAAAGAACAGCAAAAGAACTTTGTCCGGCTGATGTTTTCATCAAGCCTTTTTCGTTCAAAGTCTGCAATACAATGGCAGTTGAGGACATAGAAACGATAAAACCAATTGCTAAGCCTTCATTCCAGGGAAGACCAATAGCCATTGATATTAAAAAAACTACAGCGGCAGTGATAACAACTTGCAATCCTCCCAGTCCCATAATTGGTCCCCGTAGTCGCCACAGAAGGGCTGGCTCGAGCTCTAAACCAACAAGAAATAGCATCATGACGACGCCGAATTCGGCAAAATGCATAATGTCTTGCCCCTCTTGACCAATGAATCCTAAAATAAACGGACCAATAATTATCCCTGCAATAAGATAACCAAGAACCGAGCCTAAGCCCAGTTTTTTTGCAATAGGAACCATTATGACTGCTGCGAGTAAATATATTGTTGCCTGAAAGAAAAAATTACCTTCCATATTTTTCAATTTTATTTTAAAATGTCATTTAAATATACTTTATTAAGAATTTCTTCTTCATTAATTGAATTATTTGCTAAAAGTTCAAGAACTTTCTTGTAATCTTCATTATAGCGTTTTATTTCTTCGTGATTCAGCAAGTGAGTCTTGTGAACTACAAAGGGAGGGTAGTAAGTCATCCCGCATAGACGAGCTGTTTGATTAAAAGGATACAGAAATTCTCCGATTGTCCTTTTGTGCATTCCGTCTTTTTGATAAGCTTCGTAACGACCGCCTGTTGTAATCACATTAAAAGCTTTCTTTCCGACCAATTCTCTGCCATAACGCCCGTAAGCCCAGTTATGTTCAAGAACCAAATCTATCCATTGTTTTGTCAGGGCAGGGCAGCTATACCAGTAAAATGGATGATGCCAAACGATGATATCGTGTTTCGAAACTAATTCCTGTTCGAATTTCACATTTATGTCATAATCGGGATAGTGTTCGTAAAGATCATGAAAAGTTACATTGGGTAAATTGCTTATTCCATTGATCAGTCCTGAATTTATTCTTGAACTTTCCAACCTTGGATGTG
>CALHRB010000132.1 GCA_938038165.1 Candidatus Kapaibacterium sp.
AACCTTGGACCAAGCTCAGCTGAGGAATATGCAATGGAAATGCAAAAAACCAACGAAATCAAAGCTGGAATGGATATTACAACTACGGCATTCAATTTTGATGATATAACTATCACAAACGATCAGGCGGCTTTGAACGAAGCAAAAGAGATTTTTGTTAAAAATTGCGTTTCATGTCATGCACAAGGAGGAGCAGGAGCCATCGGTCCCAATTTAACCGATGATTATTGGATCCATGGCGGCTCTCCATCTGATATAGCTAAAGTATTATACTATGGAGTTCCTGAAAAAGGAATGATCGCCTGGAAAAATATAATTTCAAATGAGAATATAGTTAAACTTGTTAGTTATATTAAATCCCTCAGAGGCTCTAATCCACCTAACGCTAAGGCGCCTCAGGGAAATCTTGAAGCTGAAAACTAAATTTCAATTATTTTAAAGAATTCAAAAAATGGAAAAGATAGATAATACAGAAGATGAAATATTACACGACAATTTAATAACCGATACAGGAGAATCATTTAGAGACAAAGTAGCAATAATAGATAAAAAAGGGAAAAGAATCTGGCTCCATCCAAAAAAACCTAAGGGAAATTTCCACAGAGCAAGGATAATAGTCAGCGTCTTTTTATTAGCATTTTTGTTCATAACTCCTTTTATAAAAATTAATAACGAACCTTTGCTTCTCTTTGATATCTTCAATCGAAAATTTATTATTTTCGGTCTAATTTTCTGGCCTCAGGATTTTTTTATTTTTGCTCTTGGGTTTTTGGCATTTGTTGTTTTTGTGGTTCTATTTACTGCAATATACGGTAGGATTTTTTGTGGCTGGATATGTCCACAAACTATTTTTTTGGAAATGGTATTCCGAAAAGTCGAGTATTGGATTGAAGGCGATTCATACGAACAAATAAAACTGAAAAAATCACCGTGGACAGCCTCAAAAATTTTCAAGAAATCATTAAAGCAAATAATATTTATTTCAATATCTTTTCTGATAGGAAATATATTGCTATCGTATATTATTGGGATTGACAGATTATACCAGTTGGTCAAGGATACTCCTGCCAGTCATCCCGGAGAATTCACCGCAATTATTGGATTTACAGGTCTTTTCTATTTCATTTTTGCATGGTTCAGGGAACAAGCCTGCACATTTGTTTGCCCTTATGCCAGATTGCAGTCAGTGCTTTTAGATAACAACACTATTGTTGTTGCATATGATTTCAAGCGTGGCGAAATGCGAAAGCCCTTAAAGCTAAGAAACAATAATGAAAATTATGGTGATTGCATCGATTGCAAAAACTGCGTCAGAGTTTGCCCGACCGGTATTGACATAAGAAACGGAACACAGCTCGAATGCGTTAACTGTACTGCTTGTATTGACGCTTGTGATGAAGTGATGGTTAAAATCAAAAAACCAAAAAGATTAATTAAATATGCATCTTATAATCAAATTAATAATAATCAAAAATTTAAACTGACACCAAGAATTATTATCTATACAATTTTACTTCTGCTCCTGGTTTCTGTCGTAGGTGTTCTTGTTGCCGGTAGAAGTAATATTGAAACAAACATATTACGGGCTCAGGGGGCTTTGCCTCAACAGCTTCCTGATGGTAACATAGTAAATCTCTACACCATGAAAGTTCTGAATAAGACACACGAATCCATTCCAATTGAATTGAAATTAGAAAATATAAGCGGTAATCTTGAAATAATCGGGACAGATATACTTAAAGTTAATCCAGGCAGATTAACCGAAACATCTTTGCTTCTGAAAATTCCAAAAAACCAATTGAAACCTTATTCTAATAAAATTAAAATTGGAGTCTATTCCAACGGCAAGTTCATTAATTCAGTTGAAACAACCTTTCTTAATCCCTTGAATTAAAATGAATATTAAAATCAAATTGAATTGGGGAACCGGTATTGCTATTTTCTTAGTATTATTTATTTTGTCTTTAGTTGCGTTTATTTTGTTCACTATTACACTTAAATATGATCTTGTCGAAAGCAATTATTACGACAAAGATATTAAGTATCAGGAACATATTGATAAAACAAAAAGATTTGCTGAATTAAGTGAAAAACCTACTATTGTTGAAAAAAATGGATATGTTTTTATCAATTTCCCAGAGATTTATAATCCATCTGACATTAAAGGCGTTTTGCATTTTTATCGCCCATCTGATAAAAACCTTGATTTTAATGTAAAACTCAATATTGCTGATAAAAACTCTCAGGTGATTGATATGACAAATAAAGCAAAAGGTATTTGGATAGTAAAATTAAATTGGTCCAACTCAGAAACAACATATTATTTTGAGGAAGAAATTTTAAATAACTAATCATTGCATCCATATGGAAATTTTTTCAGGATTTATTTTGGGTTTATTTGGGAGTCTTCACTGTCTTGGTATGTGTGGTCCGATCGCATTGGCTATACCCCATACCAACTACGGTAAATTAACACTAATCGTTGACAATTTTCTATACAATTCTGGAAGAATTCTGACATACACATTTTTAGGATTATTAGCCGGTACTATTGGAGCAGGAATAAAGTTAGCCGGTTTTCAAGAGACAATCTCATTGACAATGGGAATCCTGTTGCTTCTGTATTTATTCATTCCTAAGAAGACAAAAACAAGCTTCTTAAATATCAGCTTTATCAAACATATATCTGATTATTTCACCGGATTATTCCAAAAATTTTTAGGTAATCCCAAAAAATCTTCTCTTTTTGTTATTGGTATTTTGAATGGTTTTCTACCCTGTGGATTGGTTTATGTGGCGCTTGCAGCATCTCTTGTAGGAACAGCAGACACCATAAAAAGTGCTTTCTTTATGGCATTATTTGGTATCGGAACAATCCCAATAATGGCTTTTGTTTACACTGTGAAGAAATTCATTTCAATCGGATTAAAATTAAAATGTGAACCTATTGATAATTTCCTGA
>CALHRB010000133.1 GCA_938038165.1 Candidatus Kapaibacterium sp.
CTTGTAGTTCTACCGGTGGTAGCAGCGATATTACTTCTATACCCCACTTATCGTGCCAATGAATTGACAAAGTTACAGAACGAAGTTTTTGAATTAGCAAAAAAAGATACCAGTTCTGCCGATTCATTAGCTCGCATCGAAAATTTCGAAAAACAGTACGGTGCTGAACTTATCAGCGCTAAACAAAATCGTCTCAAACTTGGGCTGGATTTGCGTGGCGGTATGTACGTTACTCTTGAAGTTGACATTATTAGACTACTTGAAGAATCAGCTCAATCGGACCAGATAGATGATACATTTATAGAAGTGCTCAACAAAACAAAAGCTGAAGCTGTTAATTCCGACGAAGATGTAATAGATATTTTTTATAAGAATTTTGAACTAATAGCAAAACCAAAAAGAAAATTTTTGTCTGACTATTTTGATTTTGGCGGTGAAAGTGCCGAAGCAATGTCAGAAGAAAAAATCCTGTCAACTCTCAAATCCAACGAACAGGACGCTATTGATCAAGCAATGCAGGTTATACGACAAAGAATTGATAAATACGGTATTGCCGAACCAACTATTCAAAAACAAGGCGCCAGAAGAATTCTTCTGGAATTACCCGGTGTTACAAACGAAGTTGAAATGAGACAGCTTCTTCAAACTACTGCTCGTCTCGAATTCAAGCTGGTCAAAAATGATGAAGCCACCGTTTCGGCATTTTACAACATCGATAAATTCCTGGCAAGAGAAGAAAAACTAAAAAAAGGTTTAAAAACAGCTGACTCAACCAATGCTGTTAAAGATACCAGTTTAACAAATTCCGCCCCAGATACAGTTTCTCTTGCTCAAAATGATACTACCAACGCTATTAAAACTGATACAACGAAACAATCTGTTTCAGATACTGCTAATCCCTATGCCGGATTGTCTGAGGAAGAAACAAGAAGAAGATACCTTGAAGATCACCCCTTTACTTCTCTTTTCGAGACATGGTTCATACCTAAAGGTAAGAATCAAAGACCACAAATGATTAATTATATAGCTGATAATTTCCCAAAAGGCGATTATAATTTTCACATTTATGACCCGGTTATCAAAAAATTCAACCAGATCATTTCGAGATATGAAATTAAAGAGTTATTACCTTATGGAACTCAAATATTATTTAGTGCTAAACCACAAATTAACAAGGATAATGCCGGCAAGGAGATTAAATCTTACAACTTCTTCGTTCTAAAGAAAGACCCTGAACTAACCGGCGATGTCATTACAGACGCTATCGCAACGTATGACCCGCAAAACAATCAACCAATTGTCTCAATGTCAATGAATGATGAAGGTTCCGATAGATGGGCAAAAATAACCGGAGAAAATATTCAGAAAAGAATCGCTATTGTCCTCGATGACCAGGTTTATTCAGCCCCCGTTGTTCAAAACAAAATAATTGGGGGAAATTCCCAGATCACAGGTATGAACGACGCAGAAGAAGCTAAACTGCTTAAAATTGTTCTTAAAGCAGGAGCTTTGAAGGCACCTGTTCAGATAATTGAGGAAAGAGTTGTCGGACCATCTCTGGGTGAAGACTCAATTAATAGTGGTTTAGTCTCTTTCCTTATAGCAATAGTGCTTGTCGTATTGTTTATGGTAATTTATTATAATGTCGCAGGACTGATTTCTGTTATAGCCGTAATGATTAACGTTCTGCTGATTTTAGGGGTTCTTGCCGCATTTCAAGGGACTCTTACTCTGCCGGGAATTGCTGGTATCATCCTAACTATCGGTATGGCTGTTGACGCAAATATTCTTATTTACGAAAGAATCAGGGAAGAATTAGCTCGTGGCAGGTCTATTAAATCCGCAATTGACGAGGGTTTTAGTAAAGCATTAAGCGCCATTCTTGACTCGAATATAACAACTTTCATAACTGGATTGATTTTATTCTTCCTTGGTACCGGTCCAATTCAGGGCTTTGCAATGACTCTAATGATTGGTATAATTGGTACACTATTTACAGCCATTGTGCTTTCCAGAGCAATGATTAATATATTCATTATTAGAGGAGCTACTACATTTAATTTTGGTCAACCTAAAAGTTTAACCGCTTAAGAAGGAATTAGATATGCAATTTTTCAAAAAGACAAATATTAACTTTATTGGTGTAAGATTTCAATTTTTCATTTTTTCTCTTGTATTCATCATCGGTGGTTTGATTGCTACGGCATTCCTTGGAATCGAATATGGAATTGATTTTGTTGGTGGAACAGAGGTCGGCGTCAAATTCGAAAAGCCCGTCAATACTGATGTAATTCGTAATATTATGTCAAAATCCGGTTTCGCTGGCTCAGAAATCAAATCTTTCGGCGAAGAAGGTCAACATTTAATCAGGTTGAAACAAACCGGCAAAATAGCCGAGCAAATTATTGATGCCTTACAAAAAGCCTTTCCTGATAATACCATTACTTTACTAAAAGCCGACACTATCGGTCCAAAAATTGGTTCAGAGCTCAGAAATCAAGCTATATTAGCGGTTCTATTAGCAATTATTGGTATTTTGATTTATATAGCTTTCCGATTTGAATTTGTCTTTGGACTTGGGGCTATAGTCGCTTTGGTTCACGACGTTCTATTCACACTGGGAATTGTTGTTGTTTCCCACCATTTAGGAATTATTGACCTTGAGATGAACCTTTCCTTGCTCGCTGCTTTCTTAACTGTTATCGGATATTCTGTTAATGACACTGTTATCATTTTTGATAGAATTCGTGAAAATAGAGAAAAACACAAAGGAATGAATTTCATTAAAATGGTAAACCTTAGTATCAACGAGACCTTAAGCCGAACTATCAATACAGTTTTAACTGTTGTTATGGTTCTTATAACTCTGGTTTTGGTTGCCGGACCCGTCCTGCAAGGTTTTGCGTTCACTATGTTAGTTGGTATTTTAATTGGAACATATTCCTCGATTTATATTGCAAGTTCATTTGTTATTTGGTTCCTTGAAAAAGTAAAGAAAGTTAAATTCGAGGAAGAAGCTACAAAGAAACCTGCTGTTTCAACTGCACTTTAATTTTTTTTGATTTGTTTATGGCATCTGATTTTATAATAGATAAAGTTTCCGGTAAAGATAATTTTGCTCTGGTAATATTTGGAAATCAGCTTACCGGCGGGAACGATGCTTTGATACTTATTAGCAAATTAAATGAATTGCCAGACAATTATGTAAAATTTGTCATTGCTGATTTATCTAAAGTCGAAATCATAAACTCATCAGGTCTCGGAACTTTGGTAAGCGCATTAACTACACTTAAAAAATATGAAATTGAATTCTGGCTTTGCTCCGTTCCCGAAAAAGTCCAAAAGCTTTTGGAAATGACTCATTTGAATAAAGTTTTCAAAATTTTCGAAAACACTGAAGCAGCCATATCAAATTTGAAAAATTAGTTTTATAAATGCTTTTTTTTTAATTTACTCCGATTTTGAATCGGAGTTTTTTTTTCATGGAATTCATACTAACAAAATTATTAGGTATCTTAGGTATTCTGACAATTTTTTTTGTCCTCTGGCTAATATCAGACAATAAGAAAACCTTTCCAGCCAGGATAATTATCATTGGTATTATCTTACAACTTATCATTGCCACAGTGATATTATATATCCCTTCTACGTTTCAGATTTTTCAGTGGATGGGTGAAAGAGTGAAAGATTTTCTTGATTTTAGTAAAAACGGGACAGAATTTCTTTTTGGAAATATTGGCAAAGCAGAAAGCAATAATGTCTTTGGTTTTCAATTCGCAATCATTATCTCATCAACTATTATTTTTTTCTCTGCTTTTGTATCAATTTTGTATAAATATGGCATTATTCAAAAAATTGTTTATTCAATAGCATGGTTAATGCAAAAGACTCTTAAAACATCAGGAGTAGAGTCTCTGGCAGTAGCTTCCAATATATTTCTGGGACAGACAGAAGCACCTTTGCTTGTAAGGCACTATCTGGCTAATGTTAGTCGGTCGGAATTACTTACGATAATGACTGGGGGATTCGCAACAATAGCTGGTGGTGTTATGGCAGCTTATATTCAGATGGGCATCTCCCCAGTTTTTCTGATAACTGCCAGTTTAATATCTGCTCCGGGAAGCATAATCCTTTCGAAAATCGTTTCACCACCATCCTCTGACATTCTAAGTTTGAAAGAAATAAAAAAAATTTCAATTCCTCAGAGCAGCAATTTATTAGATGCAATAACTCAAGGAGCCAGCGATGGAATGAAACTATCTCTAAATATAATAGCTGTCCTTATTGCTTTCATTTCTCTAATAGCATTGATTGATTCCGGTTTAATGATAATTTACCAATGGCTTGCCGGTTTTGGTTTTGAGCATTTCCCAAAAAGTATAAAAGACATTTTCGGTTTTATTTTACAGCCATTCGCCTATTTTGTTGGTGTTCCAGCCTCCGAAGCAAAGACTTTAGGAAGTTTAATCGGAACAAAAATCAGTCTGAACGAATTCCTTGCCTATGCTGATTTGTCTCAACTTATATCAGAAGGAAAAATTTCAGAAAGAACTGCTTCGATTGCAACTTTTGCATTATGTGGTTTTGCTAATTTCGGTTCAATTGCTGTCCAAATAGGCGGGCTCGGTGCTTTGGTTCCCGAGAAACGGGCTGAGATTGCCTGCTTGGGTTTTAAAGCAATGTTCATCGGTGCTTTAGTTAATTTACTAACTGCCATAATTGCAAGCTTTTTTATTTAGGTTTTAATATTTAGCTTGTAAAATCAATAGTTGGGATATAAAAAAAGCTGAAGATAACAAAAAAGATGTTTGTTCTAACAGCATTCAAATACCTTAGCCAAACATCCTTAATAGTTATAAAGGTTTTTACCATTTTCTTTTTCGAGGTGGCTCATTCTCATCATCAGGATTTCCTCTGCCACGCTTTTTCATTCTTTCGATAATTGCTTTTTGAACTTCACCCCGAAACTTGTGTTCAAATATGATGTACTTGGCATATTGAACTTCGTTAAGGATTGGTTTCATTGATTGAAGAGATTCATCAATTAGTTTTTGAAACTCCTGAGTGATTTGCAAAACTTTTTCGGTCTTTTTTGTAATTTCATCTTTTGGGGCGGCATTTTTCAGACTGTTTTCAAGATCTTGAACCGCTTCATCCATTTGTTTTTTCTTCTCTTCAATCTTTTTTTCATTTGCATTGTGTTTCACCAGAAACTTCTCGGCAGTAGCTTCGTCAAGGTCAAGAATTTCGAGCAACTTAATCTTCTTGAATTGTTTTAATTGTTCCATTGCCCTTGGATTTGGTTGAGCGGGTGTATAAAAATTTGTCATTAAAAACAATGCAATAACAAAAATAATCACCCTCTTATGATGGGATCTTAACATTTTCAAGCTCCTCTATAATTAATTGTAAATCATTTAATTCCAGATTATCAAATTCATCAAGGATCTTATGAAAATCAGCCTCAGATTTTATCAAATCCGCTCCTAATAACAAAAGAATTTTGCCTAAAACTTCTTCTGAATAAAGTTCAGACATAGTTTCTTCTAAGTGGTTTATCTCAAATAAGCCATTTTTTGAGATATCGTTGCCAACCGAAGAAGTAAGATCACCCGATGCAATGATATATTCAGCTTCGGAAACCAAAGTATCAAGAAGAACAGAAAGTTCGGATTGATTTAACTTAACTATATCCTTTGTTTCTGTTTGGCTGATTTTTTGGTTTGTTTTCTCATTAGATTTGAATAAAAAATCTCCTTTCCAAACAAGAACGGTAATTATCAAAATACCAAGAGTGGGTGCCAGATATTTTGCCAGATTCTGAAAACCAAAAGCCTTTTTTTTCTGTTGAAATTTATTTATAACATCCACTGAAAGATTTCTTGTTTTTCGGGCAAGTTTTCCATCGAAATCGGTCTGTTCAACTCTGCTGAAGACTTTTTTAACTTCCTCAAGTTCCTTTTGAAGTTCAGGATAAAAAGCAATAGATTTTTCGAAAATGATTTTCTCTTCCTCTGATAAACGGTTGAAGGCATAATCTGGCAATTGCACCTGCACATCATAAAATGTCAAAATTTTATTATTCTCTTTATCCATTTATAACCTCATTCAAAATTTTTCTCTTTTAATATATTAGTCAGTTTTTTAACAGCTTGGTAATAATTAGCTTTTAGTCCTCCTACGCTTGTTCCAAGCATCTTTGAAATTTCTTCGTAACTTAAATTATCAAAATATCTTAAAGCAAAAGTCTCTCTTTGTTTATCGGGTAATTTATCCAAAATTTTTACAAAATTATTTTCAAATTCCTGGT
>CALHRB010000134.1 GCA_938038165.1 Candidatus Kapaibacterium sp.
AACGCCAATCCGGCTTCCGGTGGCGTTCAGCCATATAAATACAAATGGACACCATCGGCTGGACTGAATAATGATACAATTCCAAATCCAATTGCTTCCCCAAATGCTACGACAGAATACACATTAACTGTCAGAGATGCACGTGACAGCTTGGCTTCAGCAAAAGTTACAGTTACGGTAAATGATTTACCTATTGCCAGAATATCAGGTAATCAGCTTGCTAAGCAAAACTCTGAAGAAATATACACTTCCAACAAAAACTCCGGTGTCAACTACAAGTGGTTGGTAGAAAATGGTATAGCTCTGGGTAATGATAACGAAAAGGAATTTAAAGTAAGATGGGATAAATCCGGCAGTGGCAAAGTAATTCTTATTCACAATGATATTCAGACCACTTGCACATCAAGTGATACCCTGACAGTTACTATAAATGAAAATTCTCCTGATAATTGTATAGAAGTTACTGATATAGTTATACCTGATACTAAATTCGGAGATGTTTTTAATGCTGTCAAACAAGGAACAATAAGTTTCAGAAATATATGTCAAAAGGCTGTAACCATTGAGAACATCTCACTTGTACAATATAAAAATCAATTTAAGATCAAGAGTGCTATCCCTGTTATTCCAGGCGTTTTAAGTATTGGTGAAAATTTAGATGTAACAGTAGAGTTCAGAGCCGAAATAGAAGGAGAGGACAGTTGCTTCATCGAGATAACAACAAGCAGTGGAGAAATAAAGCGAGGCAAGGTAAAAAGTAAAGGAATCTATGAAAATAATTCACCAATAACATGGCTTCGCCTGGAAGCTGACCCTCCAAAAGCAAAAATTGGAGATACAGTAAAGGTAAAACTAAAAATAGTAGAAAGCAGGAATGTTAGTTTAACAGAGCCATTAACATACAATGCCTCATTATTATTCAGCGGTGATTTACTTCATTATCCGGGAAAGGACGGATTTTATATAAAATTCCCAAATAGGAACAGAAATAACTTTCAATATGAAATTAATATCGAGAATGAGAAATTCAGTGGCAATAATGACCTATTGGAGTTTAATTGTATTGCTGTTGCTGGAGAAATTGATACTTGTTCATTAATAATAGATAAGTTTCAGTGGACAAATACAAAAGCTATAGCTGAAGTTCTGAACGATAGCTTTTTTAGCCTTGACATATGTAAGGATAATGAAAAAAGGTTGATAATGAGACAAAGCGGAACAAAATTAGCACTTAATATCAATCCAATTCCTGCAAGCGATTATTTGAATATTGAATACAATAATAACGAAAAAGCTTATGTTATAATAAAAATTTATGACAGTTTTGGCAAAATTGTCAATACTTATGATATTTATCATACTCATGCAGGAAGATATACAAAACAAATATATCTTGAAGGCTACCAAAGTGGCGTTTATAACGCAGTTATTGAATATAATGGAAATTATTACATAGAAAAGTTTGTTATAATTAAATAGATTAGTAACTATGAAAAAAATCTTAATAATTATTTGCTTTTTTTTCAATTTCTTTTATTTAAAAATTCTTGCTCAAGAAAATTCATTAGAGTCAGATACCTTGCAAATAAATCAAGAAATAGAAAGATACCAAAATCAAACAAATGAAATTGAAAATAATATAAAATATCTGCAAGAAACTGATCCAGGCAAAATAAGTGAAAGCTTTTTCAGTAAAAATCGCTTTGGTGCATTTTTCATGCCCTCCATTCAACTTGATCAGGCAAATTTTACTATGATCAATCCGGATGCTTATTTTACTTGTTTAAAAAATGAGTTTGGATCTCAGAAAAACTATTCGTTTGGCGGAGGTTTTAGTTATGATCTAAATTTTTCAACCTTATTAGGAATAGGAATTAAGACTGGCATAAGCAAATTAAATGGGAATTTACTAAGTTCAGAAAATTTTCTTGTTAATGATGAAGCAGCCGAGTTAAAAAAAGGAAATATAACCTACAATGTAAATTTTAATAATTTTCAGTTATTTTTAGAACCAGTATTTCAATTATGGTTAGCAAAAAAATTCTTCCTTAATCTGGGAGGAAAATTTTCAATAATCCTTGAAAATAGTTATGTGCAAAAAGAAAAGCTTGAGAACTTACCCCCAAATATAACTTTTAACAATGGTTCAGTAGAAAGGAATATTCAGTCAGGTGAGTTACCAAACACTAATGTTTTACAATATGGCTTTAAAGCAGGGTTTGGCTATGAATTACCATTAAACAAGAGGGGATCACTATTGCTTGTTCCAGAAATAAGTTTAGCAATGAATTTAAGTAAATTTACAAAGGATTTGGACTGGAAAACCAATTCTGCGAGTCTTTTTCTTTCTTTAAAATATTCTCCACAGCCAACTCAAGACACTGTTTCAATTGAAAAACGCTTTGAAGAAAGAGAAAAAGAAATAAATAATTTAATTGCAACCAAAAAAGATTTAGAATTAAAGATTGAAAAACTTGTATTAGAAAAACAAAAATTAGAGGTTGAAAAAAGAGAAAAACAGATTCTTACTGCAAAAATTGTTAAGTTCTCTGACAAAAAATCAAAAGATATTAAACAGATAGAGCTAATAGAAACAAGTACTTTAAAGGTTATCCCCCTTCTGAATATGATATTCTTTGATAGGAACTCATCCGAAATACCAAAGAAATATAAATTGTTAGAACCAAACGAAATCATTACATTCTCTGAAAACAATCTCTCATCAATAGACAAGGACTTAGATATTTATTATAATATCTTAAATATTATCGGAAAAAGAATGTCAGAAAATTCCAACATAGACATCACTCTGGTAGGATGCTTAGACGCAACTGAATCTAATGCGGAAGGAGACAATCTACAATTTACCAGAGCCGATAATATCAGTTATTATTTACAAAACGTCTGGAAAATTTCGCAGAAGAGAATAAAAATTGAGGTGACTAAACTACCAAAGAAATTTACTAAAGGAAATGAAGAATATGCAAACGAAGAAAACAGAAGGGTCGAAATTGTTTCTGATAATCCAGAACTTTTGGCACCAGTCATTTTAAAAGACCTGAAACAAATTGAAACCAATCCTGATAGTATTTTTACCCATTTAGAAATTAAAGCAGGAAGTGGTATTAAGCAATGGTGGTTAGACATTTCCTCGGCTCAACAATTAACTTATAATGAAGACAATAAAATAAAAACTATCCCAGATATAATTCCAATAGATTTAAATCAAAATATTTCATTATTCGATAAAAGTTACAATAAAATCTCATTTCAATTATTAGTAATTGATCGTGTTAATTCAAGAGTCCAAAACACAGCCGGTTTGGATATTCAATTTATACCATATTACAATAGAAAATTGATTAAAAATACTGATTACAACATTATGGAGTTTACAATACTTCTTCCTTTTGATGAACCAGGATTGACAGAGCAGAATGAAATACTTATCAACTATGTTTTAAACAAAACAAATGAACTAAATTTAGATGAAACAAAAATTAATATTTATGGATATACAGATCTGATTGGCTCAAAAGAGAGAAATATTGAACTATCAAATCAAAGAGCTCGAAAAGTCTATGATTTTTTAAAGAAACCTAATGCTTTATATGAGGGCATCGGTCCTTCAAATAAATATAATATTTTGTTACCTGAAGGTCGTTTTTACAATAGATGTGTTGAAATTATTGTTAAACCAAAATGATTTTTTATGTTATTTTTTAAAACAAAATTTTTTGATTTACTTATAGCTCTTATGAAAAAATTTTACTGGTTTTTGGTCAATTTATTCATTATTAATTATTTTCTAATGAATACTTTTTCATTAGCTAATATCCACTATGATAATAGTCTTTACAATCAACAAAATAATTATTTTGTTGAAAACAGAGGACAGTGGCCACCAGAAGTGAAATTTATGACGCATCTTGAAGGAGTCAATGTCTGGATAACCGACAAGGGAATAGTTTTTGATTACTTTAATATGAATTACCTACCCTCATCAAACGATTCCTTAACAAATATTACAGAAGAAAAAATTAATATCAAAGGTCAGGTTATTAAAATGCATTTTAAAGGCTCTAATTTATGTCCATCAATAATTTCAAATCAACGATTTAATAATCACCCTGAATTTCAAGGGATAGACGAATTAGAAGCTTATTATAATTTCTTTATCGGCAATGATACAAAAAAATGGTTTACTAATGTTAAACTTTACAAAGAATTACTCATTAAAAATTTATATTCCGGTATTAATATCAGATTATATTTTGA
>CALHRB010000135.1 GCA_938038165.1 Candidatus Kapaibacterium sp.
ATTATTTCATTGATTTATAGTGCCGGCTTGAGATTGAGTGAAGCTGTTAATATTAAAGTCAATGACATTGATTCAAATCGAATGCTAATCAAAGTAAATGAAGCTAAAGGGAATATAGACCGATATGTGATGTTATCGGAAAAGCTATTGGAATTACTGAGAATGTATTACAAAGAATATAAACCAAAAGAATACTTATTTGAAGGGCAGAAGGGTGATAAATACTCTGCTCGTTCCGTTCAAGCAGTTTTCAAACAGGCTTTACACAAGGCACATATAAATAAAAAGGCATCGGTTCATACTTTAAGGCATAGTTTTGCTACACACCTATTAGAAAGTGGAACTGACGTTAGAATTATTCAACAATTATTAGGCCATAAGTCAATTCGAACAACGCAAATATATACTCAAGTCAGTAGCTCGAAATTATCAGAAATAAAAAGTCCACTTGATTTATAATGATTTATTCAAAAATAAATCATTATAAAAACCATTGATAACAAGTAATAAAATTTGAAGGTTAAGGTTGATTTTTTACAACGAAGCTTTTGGTGCGAATTTCGGAAAAAGAACCAAAAATTCCTATAGCACCATTTACGCTCGTCAGCAATGGGTCGATTTGTCCTTTGCGTTGATATTGAAGAAACCACCTGAGGAAATTGTAATCAGGGGCTAAAATTGATACTTCGTTTAATCCATACCATTTAAGAGCTGTCCAAACAACAGGAGATTCAGTGTTAGGAATAAACCCCCAACGAGTAATTTCGTTGTATTCTGCAGAGCTTCCTCTTTCCCATGGTCTAACGATTCTACGGTTTTTTTCATCGGTTGGTGGATTGAGGTATTTCCCATATTCAAGAGTATCGAGAGCTTTGACTCTGATGAAATAGACAATCGTACCGGGGACTTGTTCCCAAGATAATTTAAGGGTATCGTTTGCAGGTAATTTCAGGGTATCAACGGGATAGTAAATCAACTGTGGCAATTGACGCTTCCACTTTAATACTCCCGGAGTTATTGTTTCGCCTGTAATTATTTTTCCGTCTTTTAACTTTACTTCAAGATTGTATTTTGTGTTAGGTTTGACCAAAAGATTTGTATCGGGATAATAATACCCTTCGAAAACGTCTGAATTTGGAATTAATTCAAGGATTTGATTTTCATATTTTATTTTTACATTAGCATCTGTGATAAAAGAATTTTTGTAATTAAATGAATCCACAAGTGGCTGGGTTCTCATTATTTTTATGTTCTTTATTGGTTCACCGACGATTAAATAAGCTTCGATAAAATTCTGAGGAATATATTCCAGTGGAGCCGGGTCTTCACAAGCATAGTTTAGAAAAACTAGGATGAATGAAAAAAGTATAATTTTAAAATTATTATTTTTACTTGATTTTTTCATATTTCTAAAATTTAATTTCGTACGAAAAAGTTGGTAAAATGGGTAATAGTTTAACATCAGTAACTTTTGTTTCGGGGGTTCTTGTGTCATAGTACCTGAACCAAATGTCTCTTCGATTATAGATGTTATAAATGTCAAGAATAATTCTGGAGTCAGCCCCAAAAGTTTTGAAAGAATAGCTTCCGCTCACATTTAATTGATGAGAAGGGGGCAGGCGTAGCCCATACCTTTCAGAAGGAATGATTTTTCCTCTACCTGAATTTTGTTCTGGCAACCTTGAAAGAAGCCTTGAAGTGGCTCCAGTATATGACTGACCAGATTGAAAAGTGAATGTTGCATTGATTTCCCAATTATCATCAATTTGATACTGAGCGACTAATTTTAGGTCGTGTCTCCTATCGTATTTGGGTCTGAAGCGATTTCCGTTGTTAATGCTATCAAATTGAGCATAAATGAAACCGAGCCCATAGCCAAACCAACCGGTCAGACGACCAAATTTTTTCTGCAAAAATATCTCTACACCATAAGATTGACCGGTACCATTATAAAATATAGCAGCAACATTCTTAGGTTCGAGAACGTTTGTATTGATCTCACTAATATTTTGCATGAACTTATGATAAATATCGAAGTTTAGATTAAACCCTTTGAAAAATTCCGTTTCAAGGCTAAGTATATAATGATAGGCTCTAGTTGGTTTTACGGTTGAATCAGTTGGCAGCCAGGTATCGAAAAACGAAAAATCGGGTTGAGTAGCTAATCTCAGATTTTGATGAAATATACCCCAGGCTGCTTTAAAAACCATCTCGTCACTCATTCTCCATCGGAAAGCGATTCTTGGGTCGAAAGTTAAATTATTGTTTAATGACCAGAAATTTGTTCTAAGCCCTAATTGCAGAGAAACAAGGTCGCTGAAACCGTAGTTCAACTGAGCAAAAATGGAATGATTCCAATCAGTAACTGTAAGATTAGTGCTTCCGGTTGAAACTGTCCCAGAGCCAGCAACAGAATCACGCTCGCCTGTGAAATTCTGAATATATTTAAATTCTAATCTTGAGGATTCAAAGCCAAATTTTGTGGTAATTTTTTCAGATGTAAACCAATTAAGAGAGCCTTTGGCAGTAATATCATCAATTGAATTTTCAACTAAAAAGCCAAAACCCGATTGTTCACCACTGAAATTATTTTTGTAATTACTTGAACTGATCAAAAAGTCAGAAAAAAGATTATCGCTAATAATTCGGGTCCACTTACCGGATAAAGCCCTATTTCCAATATCGAGTCCGACATTAAAACCAAAACTGTCATAATCAAGTGCGTCATTGGTCAGAAAAGCGCTGAGAGTTATTTTATCATTATCAGAAATATTTTGGGTTAATTTTGCATTGATGTCGTAAAAGCCAAAATCAGGAAGTGGATTTTCTGGATCAACGGGCAACAAACCTTTGACTAAATCAAAATATGTTCTTCTGCCGCTGAGGAGAAAAGATCCCATCCCAAGTGGACCTTCCAAAGTTAATTTAGAAGAAATAACACCAATGGATCCAATACCATTTATATCTTTTGAATTTCCGTCTTTTTGAGTTAAATTGAGAACTGCCGAGAGTCTTCCTCCGAATTCAGCAGGAAATCCGCCTTTGATTAGTTCAACATCCTTGATAGCATCTGAATTAAATGTAGAAATAAAACCAAATAAATGTGATGGGTTATATACGGTCGAGCCGTCAATAAGAATAAGGTTTTGGTCGGGAGAGCCACCACGTACATAAAGGCCGCTGGAAATTTGTGAAGATGTTAAAATACCAGGCAGATATTGTAAAGAGCGAAATATATCAGATTCACCGCCAATTCTTATTTTACTGATTTGTTGAATTGGTATATTGACCTTGCTGATATTAATTTCTCTCTTTTCAACTTCTCGTTCAGCTTCTACTTGAATTTCTTTGGTTTCAATGGAAGCGATCTTCAAATCGAAATTTTTTCTTAGGGATTGTTTTAATTTCAGTTCAATTTTGCTTCTCAGCTCAGAAT
Source organism: Candidatus Kapaibacterium sp. (assembly GCA_938038165.1). GTDB lineage: Bacteria > Bacteroidota > Ignavibacteria > Kapaibacteriales > UBA2268 > CALHRB01. The sequence continues at coordinate 3,437 of CALHRB010000135.1, forward strand.
AGCCAATGTTAGTAACTAAAATTTCGTATTGACCTGGGGGGATATCCAAAATTGAAAAGAATCCGATTTTATTGGTAATAGCGCCAAATCTTGTGCCGATAATTCTGATTGTTGCACCAATAAGAGGCTCCCCATTGTCAACATCTCTGACAAAGCCGTTTATTGAGGCATTGTCAGAGTTTGGTTCCATAGCAGCCAATCCTAAATTACTCAAAATGAATATTAATGATATTAATATTAA
>CALHRB010000136.1 GCA_938038165.1 Candidatus Kapaibacterium sp.
TAATAATGATAATTGGGATTAAAGAATTCATTAAAATAACAAATGAATGATTTCAGGAAATAAATGATTTTATAAAAAAGTGGACTGTCTTATATAGACAGCCACTGAACAAAGAATGATGTCTTATAAAAAAAAGTTTAAATTTCTAAGGCGGCGATGCCAGGTAAGACTTTTCCTTCGATATATTCGAGAGAAGCACCACCACCAGTAGAAACGTGAGTTATTTTGTTTTTAAAATTCATTTGTGAGATGGCAGCTGCAGAATCTCCTCCACCGACTATAGTGGTAGCTCCTTTGTCTGTAGCTTCAGCCATAGCTTTTGCGACTGATAAAGTTCCTTTGGCAAAGTTACTCATTTCGAAGACACCCATCGGACCGTTCCAGAAAACTGTTTTGGCTTCTCTGATTATATCCATGAAAGTTTCGATGGTCTTAGGACCTATATCCATACCAATCCAATTATCGGGGATTTCGATAATTGAAACTATTTTAGTTTGTGCTTCATTCGAGAAATTATCTGCAATTAAAATATCTTGGGGAAGAATTAAGTGAACATTTTTTTCTTTTGCTTCATTTATTAATTGAAGTGCGAGTTCAACCTTATCATCCTCGCAAATTGATTTTCCTATGTTTAAATCCATAGCTTTAAAAAAAGTGAACATCATTCCGCCACCAATTAAAATGGTATCGCATTTATGGAATAAATTACGAATTACATCAATCTTGCCTGAAATTTTTGCTCCACCAATAATAGCAACAAAGGGCTTGATGGGATTTTTGACAGCTTTACCAAGGTATTCTATTTCATCGAGAAGTAATTTTCCTGCAACTTTGGTTTCAAAATATTTAGTAACGCCTTCGGTGCTTGCATGGGCTCTGTGTGCTGAACCAAAGGCATCATTGACATAAACATCTGCTAATTCTGCTAATTGTTTGGCAAACTCCGTATCGTTTTTTTCTTCTTCTTTATGGAATCTAAGATTTTCCAGCAAAACAATATCACCTGTTTCTGCTTTGGATATAGCATTTTTTGCAATGTCGCCGATACAATCCTCAGCAAAAATGACATTATAGCCAAATTTTTCCTTTAAATACTCTGCAACAGGTGCAAGGCTGTATTTTGGATTTCTTTCACCTTTGGGACGCCCTAAATGTGAAATTAAAATTGGGATACCATGGTCATCAATTATCTTGTCAATAGTGGGGAGTGACTCTTTTATTCGGGTATCATCGGTTACTGTTCCATTTTCATCAAGTGGAACATTATAATCCACTCTCACTAATACTTTCTTTGATTCAAAATGAACATCATAAATTGTTTTAATCATATTTCACCAAGTTAAAAAGTTAGTTTAAAGTTGAGTATTATAAGAATTTTTTAAGATAAACCAATAAATCAACAATTCTACAGGAATAACCAAATTCATTATCATACCACGATACAACTTTAACAAAATTCCCATTAACCTGAGTGAGTTGGGAGTCAAAAATTGAGGAAGCTCTATCGCCGATTATATCAGTCGAAACGACGGGATCTTCAGTATAATGGATGATTCCTTTCAAATTGCTTTCTGCTGCTTGTTTGACGGCATTATTTACTTCTTCTTTTGTTACCTCTTTGCTCAGAACAGCTGTGAAGTCAGTTAGAGAGCCGTCTGGAACAGGAACTCTGATGGCATAACCGTTTAATTTACCTTTCAATTCAGGTAAAACCAAAGCAACAGCTTTTGCTGCACCTGTTGTTGTAGGGATAATGTTTATAGCAGCAGAGCGGGCTCTTCTTAGGTCTGAATGAGGTAGATCAAGAATTCTCTGGTCATTTGTATAAGCGTGAACTGTCGTCATCAAACCTTTTTCGATTCCAAAATTTTCATGCAAAACTTTAACAATCGGAGCAAGGCAATTTGTGGTACATGATGCATTTGAGATTAGCCTTTCATTTCCGGTTAGCTGATTTTCATTGACCCCTATGACGACAGAAGCATCGAGTTCATCTTTGGCAGGAGCGGTTAGAACAACTTTTTTGATTCCTTTATCAAGGAATTTTTGTAGTTGTTCTCTTTTTCGATAAACACCGGTTGATTCAACAACGATATCAATTCCGTCCCAAGGGAGAGATTCGATTTGTCTTTCGGCAGTGATTCGTATTTTTGTGTCGTTGACAATCATAAAATCGCCTTCGACAGCAACAGTCCCTTTGAACTTACCATGGACTGAATCGTATTTGAGAAGATGAGCCAATGTTGGTGCATCGGTAATATCATTAATACCAACGAAATCGAATTCACCTTGACGACTGATTGCTTCCCTGAAAACCAGTCTGCCAATTCTTCCAAAACCGTTAATCGCTAATTTTATAGCCATTTAATCACCTTTAAATTTATGAATTAAATATTATTATCGACAAAATAGTAAATGTGTTTGCTAAAATATGATTAAGTTGAATTTACAAAAATAACAGAAAAAATCAGCTACTGCCTAAAATTTTCTTAATTTCGTCCCTTATTTTAGCAGCATTTTCGTAATCTTCGTCCTGAATGGCTTTGTCAAGTTGTTGTTGCAATTGCTCCAATTTCGAAGAAGGTTTAGCTTGCGGTTTTTCTTTTTTAAGAAATTGAAGCTCTCCTTCGTCTTCCTCATCCATATCCTGCTCTTCACCCTGTGGTAGAATACCAGTTTCGTTTAAAATTTGAGCTTCAACGTAAATTGGAGTATTGCAGCGAACAGCGAGAGCTATAGCGTCGCTTGGTCTTGCATCGATCTCAATACCTGAATCATCAAACAATAATTTAGCAAAAAATGTTCCATCTCTTAATTCATTTATGTAAACTTCTGTGAGAGTAATATTAAATGCATCTATAATAGATTTCACCAAATCGTGAGTCATAGGACGAGGCGGAACAACTCCTTCCATTTCAAGAGCAATGGCTTGCGCTTCGAAAGCCCCGATAATTATTGGTAATCTTCTGTTACCATCAACTTCTTTTAAAATCAATGCGTAAGCATTGCTACTTGCCGGACTTGCTGACAAGCCAAGAACAACTAATTGTATTTTTTCCATTTAATTTTTTTGCTTTAATAAATAATATGAGACTTAACTCAAAAAAAACTATTGCTAATCTGTTATTTACCAGTAAATTTTTTGACTTTTTCGGTTAATTTTGGCAGTACCTCAAATATATCTCCAATGATACCATAATCGGCAACTTTAAAGATAGGAGCATCTTTGTCTTTGTTTATTGCCAGAATAAATTTTGAGGATGACATTCCTGCTAAGTGCTGAACTGCCCCGGAAATTCCACAGGCAACGTAGAGAGTTGGGGAGACAGTCTTCCCTGTTTGACCAACTTGCTCGCTATGAGGTCTCCAACCAGCATCAACCACAGCTCGCGATGCCCCGACTGCTCCACCGAAAGCAGATGCAAGATTTTCAATAAGGTTATAATTTTCTGGACCTTTTATGCCTCTTCCACCTGAAACGATAATATCTGCTTCGAGAACATCAAGTTTACCTTCATTTTTTACAACATTTTTGACAATGACTTTACAAAATTTATCATCAATCTGAAGATTTTTGTTTTGAATATTTAAATCAGGGGCTTCAGCCATAACCGAAGTGAATACATTTGGTCTTAATGAAAATACTTTGACATCACTGTTGATTTTTATGCTTATCTGTGCTTTACCAGCATAAACCGGTTTTTTGGCTACGATTTCATCATTTATAATATCCAATCCTACACAATCAGAAGTATATCCTGCTTCGAATTTGGCAGCTACTCGAGGGGCAAGTTCAAGACCTGTTGCGTTTCCAGAAAATAATAATAATGTTGCATCATTTTCTTTTGCTGCATCTTTTATGATTTCGGCATAAGCTGTAGATGAATAGCCGCTAAGATTAGAAACATTAGTTAAAATAATATTCGATAAGCCATAATCTTTGGCGGTATTTGCCTGAGATTCTGTTCCGTTAATCAAAATTCCAATCATTGAGTCAAAAGGTTCTGAGGAATTTTTAGATTTATCGAGCAAATTTCTACCGGCTGTAATTACTTCGTAAGAGGTTCTTTTTAAACCATCTTTTAGTGGTTCAAGAAATAATAAAATTTTACTCATTTTTTTCTCCGTATCTTTTAGTTATCTAATTTATATTTTGAAATTCTAAGATGTATTTATATAATTTTAGCCTCTTCGTGTAAGGATTTGATGATTTCCTCAATATCAGAGTCGGAGTCTGAAAGAATTTTGCCAATCCGCTTTCTCGAGGGAATTTCCATTCCAATCACAGAAACTTTAGTATCAGTTTCGATGGGTGTTTTTTCATCAATTGGTTTTGATTTTGCCTTCATAATATCCGGCAGTTTAGGGTAGCGTGGTTCGTTTAACCCTTTTTGAGCACTGATGATGCAGGGGATTGAAGTTTCGACGATTTCTTTGCCACCTTCAATATCACGTTCTGCTGTAACTTTGTTTGCCTCAATTGTTAATTTCGAGACAACAGAAATTGAAGGCAAATCAAGTAATTCTGCAAGATATGATGGTAACTGAAAAGAATCAAAATCAATACTTTGGCGTCCTAAAAAAATGATATCAGGATTCAATTCTTTGGCAACTTCGGCTATGTTTTTAGCGACAAAGTATGAATCGAAATATTTATCGGTTTTTACCAAAACAGCTCTGTCAACGCCCATAGCAAGGGCTGTACGTAATTGTTCTTTGGCAGTATCAGGTCCTACACAGATAGCAGTTACTGTGCCGCCGTTTTTTTCACGAAGTCTAAGTCCTTCTTCGATGGCATATTCATCGTAGGGATTGACAATAAATTTGACACCTTGGCTATCCATTGATATGCCGTCTTTTCCAACGAGTATTCTTGTGGTTGTGTCGGGAACTCTTGAAATACAGACCAGAATATTCATTAATTCTCCATAAAAATCTTTGTAAAACAATAAATAACAAAAATAATTAAAAATCTAATTAAAATTTAATAAGAAGATAATTCCTCTTTAAGATATTTTGCAGTATAACTTTTTTTGGATTTTAAAATTTCTTCGGGTGTGCCTGTAGCAATTATTCTACCGCCTTTTTCACCGCCTTCGGGACCAAGGTCAATAATTAAATCAGCACATTTAATAACGTCCATATTATGTTCAATAATGACAACAGTATTGCCTTTGTCAACAAGTTTATTCAGGAGTTTAAGTAAGATTCTGACATCCTCGAAATGCAAACCTGTTGTGGGTTCGTCTAAAAGATATATGGTTTTTCCAGTGCTAACCTTGGATAGTTCGGTTGCAAGTTTAACTCTTTGTGCTTCACCTCCAGAAAGAGTGGGTGCTTGCTGACCTAACTTTATATAACCAAGACCGACATCGAAAAGTGCTTCTAATTTCTTTTTGATTTTTGGTATTTCAGAAAAAAATTCGAGAGCTTCTTCGACAGTCATTTCGAGAACATCAGCTATGTTTTTGCCTTTATATTTTACTTCCAATGTTTCATTATTATATCTTTTTCCATTGCATGAGTCACAGGTTACGTAAACATCAGGAAGAAAATTCATTTCAATTTTCTTAATACCGCCACCTTCGCACTCCTCGCATCTTCCGCTTTTGACATTGAATGAAAATCTGCCTGCTTTATAGCCTCTGACTTTTGATTCGGGAAGCATAGCAAAAAACTCTCTTATATGTGTGAAAATTCCTGTATAGGTTACTGGATTTGATCTTGGGGTTCTACCTATTGGGCTTTGATCAATTTCAATTACTTTGTCAATGTTTTCGAGTCCCTTGATGGATTTGTAGGGTAATGGGTTTGTCAAAGACTTGTAAAAATGTCGAGAAAGAATTGGATAGAGTGTGTCATTAATCAGAGATGATTTTCCTGAACCACTCATTCCGGTTATGCAAATAAGAAGACCCAGTGGAATGGTAAGAGTAACATTTTTTAAGTTATTTCCACTTGCTCCCTCAAGAATTAAATACTTTCCGTTGGGTTGTCTTCGGATAGGGGGGAATTCAATTCTTTTTTTGTGAATTATATATTGAGCTGTAAGTGATTTACTTATGTTTATATTATTATTTTTTGATATTTCAGAAGGAGAACCAGTTATTATTACCTCACCACCGTGAATTCCAGCACCAGGTCCCATGTCTATAAGGTAATCTGAGTTTGTTATCATTGCCTTGTCATGTTCAACAACTATAACTGTATTTCCAAGATCCCGAAGTCTTTTTAATGAATTTATCAGTTTGTTGTTGTCATGCTGATGCAAACCTATACTTGGCTCGTCAAGAACATACATTATGCCAACAAGTTCTGAACCTATTTGTGATGCAAGTCTAATTCTTTGTGATTCACCGCCTGATAGAGTTCTAACTGAACGATTTAATGAAAGATAAGATAAGCCCACTTCAATGAGAAACCTGAGCCTCGATACGATTTCTTTTAATACAATTTTGGAAATTATCAGTCTTTTCTCATCCAGTTTTGTTGATAACTCAGAAAAGAATTTTAAAGATTTGTTAATATCGTATTGACAAACATCATATATATTTTTACCATCGATAAAAACATTAAGGTTTTCTACTTTAAGTCTACCTCCATTGCATACAGGGCAAGCACTGTTGGACATATATGCTTCGATATCTTTTCTGATTGATTCAGAGCTTGTATTTTGGTATTGATGCTTTAAGCTTGGAAGGATACCGATAAATTTATAGTGGTATGTTACAGCTCTATTGTCGCTGAATTTATATTCAACATCAATTTTTTGATCATCTCCTCCAAGGAGTAACTGATTTAACAGCTCTGGTGCTAACTCAGAAACTGGTTTGTCAAGATCTAATTTAATTTTTTTTGCATATGCAATAACTTGATTCCAAAGCCACATATCCCGCATTTTACCAAGGGGGGCGATTGCACCTTCGGCTATTGATAGAGTTCTGTCAGGAATAACAAGATTTATATCGAAATCACGGATTTCACCCATTCCATCGCAATGTTTACAAGCACCATATGGTGAATTAAAAGAAAACATATTCGGTGCTAATGACTCATAAGCTTTTCCGCAAGAAGGGCAGGAATAAGAAGTGCTGAATAATTTCTCATTTTGATATTTTTCATTACCAGAGATTATCATCAATGTCCCTGAACCTTTATTTAAAGCAAGTTCGCAGGATTCGCTGATTCTGTGTTCGTGCTTTTCGTCAACAATTAATCTATCAACAACAAGATCAATGTCGTGAATGTTATATCTTCCAAGTTCCATTCCTTCCTCAATTTCTCTGAACTGCTTATCAATCCTGACTTTGGTGAACCCCTGTTTGAGTAAATTTTCGAAAAGTTCACGATAATGTCCCTTGCGACCTTTTATTAAGGGCGAAAGTATCTGAATTTTTTGTCCTTTATAGTCTTTAATCAGCTCTTCAACAATTTGATCTTGGGACTTTTGCTCAACCGGTATTTTACATTCAACACAATACTGAGTTCCTATCCTTGCATACAATAGTCTCAGATAATCATAAATTTCCGTAACGGTGCCTACTGTTGAGCGGGGATTGTGACTGATTGTCTTTTGTTCTATAGAGATAGCTGGGGATAAACCTTCTATTGAATCCACATCAGGCTTTTTCAGAACATCGAGAAACTGGCGAGCATATGGTGACAAACATTCAATATAACGTCTTTGACCTTCGGCATATAGTGTATCGAATGCTAAACTTGACTTTCCAGATCCGGATAGTCCTGTAATAACAACAAATTTATCTCTTGGTATTTCTATGTTAATATTTTTGAGATTATTTTCTCTGGCACCTTTGACAACTATCTTTGATAAATTTCCATTCTTAAGGTTAGTCAGTTCTTTACTATTTATTTTAATTTTATTGTTCATTAAATAAGTAAAAAGATTTTTAATCGAAATTTAGTTACTTTATAAGATTGGTTTTATTTTATTACATTGAAAAAAAGTGGTATAATAATCAGAACAATTCAGTAATCTATGATTATGGTAACAGGACCATCGTTGACAAGTTCGATGTTCATCATTGCTCCAAACTTACCCGTTTCGATTTTTAAATCATAATTAGTTTTTAAATAATTCAACAATTTATTGAAAATTGGTTCAGAGATGTCAGGTCTTGCTGAATGAACAAAGCTTGGTCGAAATCCTTTTTTTGTGTCGCCATACAAAGTAAAATTTGAAATCAGCAGTATTCCGCCCTGAATTTCATTTACCGATTTGTTCATTTTCCCATTGTCATCTGAAAAAATTCTTAAATTTACGAGTTTGTTGCTCATCCATTCAATAGATTTATCATTATCGGATTCATTTATAGCGATGAAGACAACAATGCCTTTGTCAATTTTACCGCAAATTTTCCCTTCTATTTCAACGCTTGCTTTCGAGACTCTTTGAACAACTGCTCTCATTTATCAAGGAATTTTTCTATAGATAACTAATATTAAAAATAGTTCAGAGAAAAGAATTAATCCAACAGCTACCCCAAAAGGGAAAAATTCTTCGGATTTGCGATGGGATACGATTTCGTCTACAATAGTCTTTTCTAATTTATCGATTTCGTTGTAAATATTTTCGAGTGCTTTATTGTTGGTAGCTCTGAAATATTTTCCACCGGTGGTTTTGGCTATATCTTTTAACAATGCTTCATCTATTTCAACTTCCATATTGACATATTGAGTTCCGAAAGGGGTTTTGACGGGATAAGGAGCCATACCTCTTGTTCCAACGCCGATAGTATAGACTCGAATACCAAAAGTAGCAGCTATTTCGGCTGCCGTCATTGGTGCAATCAAACCTCTGTTGTTAACACCGTCTGTTAGCAGAATAATAACTTTACTTTTTGCTTTACTATCCTTGAGTCTGTCAACGGCAGTTGCAAGACCCATCCCGATTGCAGTGCCATCTTCGATCATTCCAGATTTAACTGAAGAAAAAAGATTTTTCAATACGCTATGGTCAATCGTTATCGGGCATTGAGTGAAGCTTTGTGCGCTAAAAACAACCAGTCCTATTCTATCGTTTATTCTATTTTCTATAAATTGAAGGGCTGTCTTTTTTGCCGCTTCCAACCTGTTTGGTCTGAAATCCTCGGCAAGCATTGAACTGGATATATCAAGGGAAATAACTATATCAATCCCTTCAGTTTTTATTTTTTTATGGCTCGAAGAGATTTGGGGTCTTGCTAATATGAAAATTATGAATATAAGAGTAAGCAATCTTAGAATAAACGGCAAATGTCTCAATCTGACTTTGGCTGTCGGATTGATTGTTTTGATAAAATCAGTTGTTGATAATTTTATTGGTGAGAATTTTTTATTTGATTGAAAAAAATACCAGACTATTAAAAGGGGAATTATAATAAATAACCAAAAAAACTCGGGATTGGCAAATTTTATGTTATACAAATGGTCAAACATCAGTCGAATTTCCTTTGATTTGTTCCACTATCTTTAGAGTTCACAAAAGCAGATTCTGATTTTTTGACTATTTTTGAAGTAAGTTCAACGAATTCTACAGAATATTTCATATTAAGGTCATTTTCATCTGGAAGGGACTGATATTTTGCAAATTTAACCATATCGGCGATTTCCAGAACTGTTTTGAGAAGATTTATAATGTTATAATCAAAAATTATATTTTTATTCTCGGGATTTTTATAATTTTTTAAAGAATGAATAATTTCATCGCTGGTCATTTCAAGAGCAGGAATTTCAAATTGTCTTTCAAGATAGAGTCTTAAGATTTCAGTGAGTATAGTATAATATTTCTTGATTTGCCCTTTTTGCCATAGTTTCTCATTTTCTAGCTTTTTCAAATCTTCCAAAGCTATAAGATAAGGAGGTATTTTAGGATCGTAATCTTGTATGATTTTTTCTTTCTTTTTTCTTGTTTTAATTAAATAAGCTACCAAAACTCCTAAAGCAATAATACCAAGTCCAATCAGAATGTAATCAATAAAATCTGCAAGTGTGTAGGGTTCTTCAAGAGGTGGTTTTATATCCTTTATTGCCTGACTTGTATCAACTGGGATACTATAAAAAGTTAGGATAAGCGAATCAGTTTGTAAAGGATAAAGTGTTGTTTGTCCTTTTTTCTCGTAAAGAATTGTAAGCGAAGGAAATATGAATGAACCAGAATCGAAGCTCGTAACAAGGTAATTTTGTTGAAGTGTGAACTCTTTCTGCGAAGTGATTGTGTCGATTCTGCCTTTACTTAGAACTTCGATTTTTCCAATTGT
>CALHRB010000137.1 GCA_938038165.1 Candidatus Kapaibacterium sp.
AAAAAGCGGCACAGCAAGCTCTCAAACTCGCTGGGAAAGAAGGCTCAGAAGCTTATCAGAAAATTGAGAAGGAAATATCTGATGCGGAATTACAACTAAAAAAAATGGGAGCTACAACCGAAAAGACTGCTTCGCTCGGCGATAAATTTGCAAAGTTCGGCATGATAACAATGGGAATTGAACAGATAACCTCTACACTTAATCAATTCCAAGAGCCATTCATAGAGTTGGATAAACAAGTAAGAAACATAGGCACGCTCGGTGTTAAGAACTTTCAGGAATTTGCAAATGCGGCTACCGATTTATCTAAAAAAGTGCCTGATTCGGCAGGAGCAATAGCTCAAGGTGTTTATGATGCAATTTCAGCAGGGACGATAAAAGTTAAGGATGGAATGGCTGATGTTTCTGAAGGTATGATATTTGTTGAAACTGCTTCAAAGCTTGCAACAGCCGGTCTGACTTCCACACAAGATTCAATAAATGGTTTGACATCTGTTATGAACGCATACGGAATCGAAGCAAGCAAAGCAGAACAAGTAGCAGATGTTTTCTTCGGTGCTGTAAATGTTGGTAAAACCACTATACCAGAATTGAACGCTTCGCTATCCAATGTAATTCCAACTGCTGCAGCATTTGGGGTTGAATTCAATCAGGTGGCAGCTGCAATAGCTACAATGACTAAGCAAGGGACACCCACTGCCCAAGCAACTACACAAATTAGAGCGGCACTCACAGAACTTGCAAAGCCGGGAGCAACATTAGCTCCTATAATGCAGAAAGCAGGAGTATCTCTTGAATCATTACGCAAGGAAGGCTTGCAGGAGTCCTTAAAGAAAATCGGAACTGCTATTGAAGGTGCCGGCAAATCTGCAACACAAATATTTTCATCTGTCGAAGCCGCAGGAGCGGTTATGCTATTATCAGGCAAGAATGCTCAAATGGCTTCTGATGATTATAATGCAGTCGCTAATTCTATTGGTTCAACAGATTCGGCATTTGCAGTGGCTTCGGAAGGAATTGGTAACAAGTCAAAGATGATGATGAATACTATTCAGGCAGGTTTTAATGATTTAATGGGTACATTTGGAGCTGTTGGTCAAACAGCTCTTGCAACCGCTACACAAGTCGCACCTCTTATTACATCCTTTGCTGGTCTTTCCAATCTGATTCCTGAAGGCGCAATTGGAAAAATTGGAGAGATGGGAAAAAGTTTGATTGGGAAGTTAGTACCTGGTTTGGCGAGTGCAACTGCAGGTCAGAGTGCATTAAATACGGCTATGTTGGTTAATCCTTATGTATTGGCTATTGCAGGTATAGCAGCACTTGTAACTGGCTTACATTTCTTAAGCGATGCATTGCACGAAACTGCAACCGAAAAACTTGAAGATACAAAAGCTGAAAACGAGCTACTGAAATCGAGGATTGAAACAAACCGACAACAAAGGGAACTTGTTCAATCAAATATTGATTTGGTTGAATCATTTCGTAAGCAAGGTGAATCTGCAATGCAAAATGAATCACTGTTATTGAGGCTTGCCAGTGCATATCCGGGTGTAATAGATTTGAGCAAGAGCTATGCACAAAATCTATCTGCTTTGGAAAGTGCTTCAAAAAAGAATGCTGATTCGCTCAGTAAACTAAATAAGGAAATGCATGAATTGGCAAGTCAATCAATTAAACTCGATATAAAATTGGCTAATCTTGAGGTTGATACAGCAAAGGAAGAAATCGAGAACCAGCTTACCGATGCTTTCGGCAATTGGGCAACGAGCATTGATGAATGGGTTTTGGGTACATCTGCTCCTCGCCAATTCGCAGAGGGAATAATCAAAAAATATACAAAAGGAATTTATGACGCAAAGGATGATGTCTCGCTTCAGAAGGCAAACCTTGATTTTCAAATGGCAGTTTTCAATGATAAGAATTTCGAGGGACTTGATAATAAACAGAAGCAACAAATAATAAAAACAATTCAGCAAATGACTTCTGCCAAGAAGAAAGCAATTGAGGAACAGAACAGAAGCCTGGAGAAAGACCTTGCAGATTTCAAAACCGCTGGATTCAAGGAAAACGAAATTGTAGATTTGTTATCGAAAAAATATGGAAAATCGAAAGATGAAATTTCTTCTATAATTAAAAAGCAGGAAGAGAGTAAGAAGGAAACTGAAAAGCAGGTGAATGCTGTGGATAAGCTCACAGAGGCTTGGAGTTCTGCAACTGCAGAGGTTGAGAAGAATATTAAAAGCCAGCTTGGTGCTGCTAATGAAATTTATAAAAAACTCCAGGATAAAAGCATTACAAAGGAACAAAGAACTGAGCTTCAGAAACAGTATAGTGAGGCAATCGTTAATCTCAAACAACAGGCAAAAGAAAAGCAAAATTTAGATAAGATAGACGAACTGAATCAAATCCGTGCAGGACTGAAAGCGAAGGAAGGCAAATCCGCTTTCGAGATTGCTAAACAGGAGGCGGAATTAAAAACAAAAAATCTCGACATCGAGCAAAAAAATTATGAGTATGTTCTCAAGGAGGGAATCCTGAATGAAGAAAGAAAAAAAGATGATTACGACGAGCTTCTGATTAATCAGAAACAACTCGAGACCATTAGAAGCCAGAGAATTGCATGGATTGAAGCTTTGAAAGCAAAGAAACTAATAAAAGATATCACACCAGAAGGTGAAATTATTTTTCATTCTAAGGTGAAGGAAGCAGATAAAACAGAAATAAAAAATATCATTCAGGACTTTAATTTCAAAATACAAGATGAACAATCCAAAACACTTGAGTTGAAAGTGAAGCTAAAAGCCGATGATGTTGCTTTGAAAGATAAGATAAAAGAGCTCGAACAAAGAAAAATTGAATGGGAAATATCTATCGGGATTAAAGAGGAAGATGCTCTCGAATCGTTTATTAAAGATTATAAAAACATGCTTTCTGCTACAAGAAACGAGATTGAAAGCAGCAATACAAAGATTGTTGAACTGAACAAGCAAATGGAAGACGAACTCTCCAAAGTCTCTGGAAGTAATGCAGAACAGGAAAAAGAGAGAATCAGGATTCGATATGATTTAAGAATCAAGGAAACAAAGGAAAAAAATTTCGAACTTCAACAGACTGAATTTGAAACGCTTCAAAAAATCAAGGATGTCGAAAATAAAATCTATCAGTCGAGGATTGATTCCATCAGGAAATTTGAGGAAGAAAAACTCAAGGAAATTGAAGAAAAGTATAATAAAGAAGCCGAACTGCTCAAGAAATTCAACGATACCTATTTTGCTTCCACTCAGAAAAGCTTGGATTCTGAGAAAAACGATAAGTTAAAGAAAATTGAAGATGAGGAAAAATCTAAAATCGCTGAACTTGAAAAGTGGCGTGATATGGGCACAATAAGTGCTGAAGAGTATGAGAAGAAGAAAGCAGAAATCGAAGAGCAGGGTAGAAATAAAAGAGAACAAAGAGAAGAGGAATTTCGACGAAAACAGTTGAGAGCCGAATCGCAGAGGCAGGGTTTGGAGATTGAACTACAAAGAAAAAAAGATAAGGAATCGCTGACAATTCAAAAAAAGGCTCTGAAAGACGAATTAGCCTTGCTATCTGAAAAAGCCACAAAGCTCGATTCTTTGGGCAAGCCGATTTTTGATAGCCAAAAAGACCAGGACGAATACAATGCTTTAGCGAAAAAGTTGGATGAGACTGAAAAGATGATTTCCGAAAAAGGAGATTCTCTGGGTCTCATTGTAACCGGATTGCAGACAACAGTAACAGATAGTTTAAGCAATCTTTTTGCCGGCGACCCGGAAGCTGCAGCGGACTCGTGGCGAAAGTTTTTCAGTCAACTTGCCGGAATGCTGCAGGCAAAGGCATCCGCATTTATCTTGGACTTGATTCTATCTCCCGGCACGATGGAATATCTGTCCGCACTTCCGTTTCCGGCTAATGTCATAGCTATACCTGTTATAACTACTGTGATTAATGCTGCGGTTAAGGCAATTACTGATCCTGTTATTTCGGCTATCCTTAGTTTTTCCACTGGTGGTAGGATTGACCAACCAACTATGGCTATTATCGGAGATGCTTCCCGTTTGGGTGGAAGAAATCGAGAATGGATTTTCAATGATTCACAACTTCAAGCCACAGTTCAAATGGCAAGTGTCGGAGCAAATACAATGCTAATCGCAAAACTTGATAGAGTAGAAAAGCTCTTAGCTTCACAGGAATTGAAAACAACTCTAAGAGGAAGCGATATTGATATTGCGTTGAGGAGGACGAATTATAATAATGTTTTAAGGCAAAAATAAAAATATTAGAAATATTTTTAATATTGGGAAGATATTTATTGTTTTTGTGAAATTCAGAAAGGTTAAAATGATTGGCAGAAATTTTCAAACTATTATTTCAATAAA
>CALHRB010000138.1 GCA_938038165.1 Candidatus Kapaibacterium sp.
CTTTGTCAAATTCATATTGGTGGGGCAAAAATTGAGAATTTAATTGAAAACTTATAAATAAAAGGAAAAAAGTGGTAATAAATTTATTCATAAATCAACCTTATTTAAAAATTTCAGAAAGTATTTTTTTACGGTAATTAAATATGCCTTCAAGTTGTTTTTTGACAAAAAGTGAATTTGCAATATTTCCAAATATTCCGAATGGGAGTTTATAATGGACTATGTCCTCCATTTCAATCCCATTTTCAACTTCTTTGAAGATGTGCTGATGATGCCAGAGTTTATATGGACCAGAGAGTTGAGTATCAATGAAAAAATAAGGTTTCCTGATGTGACTGATTTCTGTTACCCAGTTAACGGGTAAACCTGCAAAAGGTTTTACTGTGTATGTTATAATCATCCCTTCGTACATTTGGTCTGGCAAGTTCGAAGTAATTCTGAAGTCCATATAATTGGGTGTTATTTTAGAAAGATTTAAGGGAGATGAAAAAAACTCCCAGGCGAGATTGATATCAATTGGCAAAAATTGTTTTTTGTATAATTTGTGAAACTTTATCATTTGAACGAAAAAACTAATGAAACGTAATAAAAAAAAAATATTTTGTTTATAATTAAATTAATCAAAAAACAATATAAGATTAATATTTGTGCTTTTTTTCTGTTTGAAGGGTAAAAATATTTTTTTTATTAATTGAATCGGCTTCAGCCATTCTCCATATTTTTTGACAGACAAAGCGATTAAAGTATAAAGGTTCGCAAATGATTGCACTACTAATGCCTTTGGAATTGTAATTAGCAATTTTCCAGAGATCTTCAACTGTTTCAATTGAATTAGCTACATTAAACCTAATATCAGGAGTAAAGGCTAAATTAGCAAGATATTCATAATCAACCAAAGATTTGTTATTATTCCAATTATCATTTTCGTAGTAAAACCTTTTACCGCCAAGGCTATAAATAAATTCAATATATTCTTTTACAGGCATAACATGTTTTAAATTATGAAAATTTATGAATCCATTGGAATCGTTTATATAAAAGCCTATTTTTGCATAAGTATATCTTTTGATCAAGTCCGAAACAGCTTCTGGGGAAGTAAGAGCTAAATCGGTTAGATAGATCATTTGTACGCTAAAGTTAAGCAAGAACTCACATTCTAAGATTGATCCAAATCCCGAAAGGACCTGGATTGGCAAGTCAGTGCTCGGAGTTAGCATACATATTACGTCGAAATTAATTACCTGTCCTTTTTCTAAGCCATCTAAGTCAGTCAAAACTATAGATTTTGAATTTTCGGTCCTTAATAGTTTGCAGAGCTGAAAAGGATTTTGTTTCAAATTATGATAGAATTCTTCTGTTCCAGGCTCACCCTGGATAGTATAGATACTTTCACCGTTGCGTATTTTTATTTCTGGTATGACTAAAAGCATAAAATACCTTATGATGAGGCTAATTTTAAAGCAGTTCTGATCAAATGTTCTGCACTATAATTATTATCAGGGAAACCGGATAGTGCTTTTTTTATAATCTTTTCTGCTAATGCCGAAGAATAACCCAATGTAACCAAAGCTGAAATTGCTTCTCGGATGATCAGATTTTGTTCTTTTTTTGACTCATACTGGGGGTGAAGAGAAACTTTGTTGATTCTGTCTTTAAGCTCAAGAATGATTCTTTCGGCAGTCTTTTTTCCGATTCCGGGTAGTTGTTGCAATGACAATGAATCACCTGAAAGGATTTTTTCCTGAAGTTCGGAAACTGACATTGAGGATAAAATAGACATAGCCGATTTTGGTCCTATTCCGGATATAGAAATGAGAAGTTTGAAAACTTCTCTTTCAAAAATATCAGAAAAACCAAAAAGTTCGAAAGAATTGTCCCGAAATATCAGAATTGTGAAAATAGTAGCTTCTTCTCCTTCATTTGGCAAAGCATCGGACGAATTAACAGTAATGAAAGCTAAAAATCCGACACCGTTGCAATCAATAATGACTTCTGTTGATTTTTTTTGAATTATTTTTCCTATTAGTCGCTCAATCATGTTAATTCCCAAAGCTAACAATTTCAGGTTTAGAAATATCAAAATTAAGAAACATATTGGCAATTTCATTAAAAGTAGAAGGTATATCAGTTACAAAGAATTTTACTGATGGTTTTTTGATTAACGAATCAGAATCTGCATTAAGCAGATTTTTTTCACCCAATAATCTAATTGCTGCTACGGCTGAATGCTCTCCTGAATCTATTAAATTAACATTAGGCATTAAATCAGTAAATAGCTGAGCAAGTAGAGGATAGTGAGTGCAGCCAAGCACAAGGGTATCTATACCCTCTGTTTTAAGATTTTCAAGATAATCCTGAGCAATCAATTTTGTTGCTCTATGATTGATTAATCCCTCTTCGACTAAAGGAACAAAAAGAGGACAAGCTTTGTTGTAAACAGTTATATTTTTAATGTTAAATTCCTTAGATTCCGAAGAACTAATAAGAGAATCATCGTCTAAATCATTATCATAAAAAGAATAAATTGCTTTTGAATAAGCATCACTTTCGATTGTAGCTCTTGTGCCGATAACGCCAATTTTTCCGTTTCTCGTAGCTCTGATGGCAGCAGTAGCAGCCGGGGTGATCATCCCAATTACAGGAACATCTGATATTGCAATAACATCATCAATAGCAACCGAACTGACGGTGTTGCAAGCAATAACTATAAGCTTAACATTTTTTGACAACAAAAATTCAGTGCATTCAGCTGCATATCTTTTAACTGTAGCAACTGATTTGTTTCCATAAGGAACCCTTGCAGTATCGCCGAGGTAAATGTAGTTTTCGTTTGGAAGAAATTTAATAAATTGCTTCAGAACACTTAGTCCGCCAATACCTGAATCAAAAAGTCCAATTGGATTTTCTTTATTTATCATTGATAATAAATTAAATTTTGTCAATTTTTATTAAGTTTGTTTTTTAAATAAATAAAAATATAATAATTACAATTAAAGAAATTTAAAATAACAAATAAAATTAACTGCAAAAAATTATTGAATATTCGTTATAATAAATTGAAATGTTGTAGGAATATAAGTTAAATCAAGGGAGAAAATATGACTGAAATTAAAAAGCTTGGAGTAATAACAAGCGGTGGAGATTGCGGTGGTTTGAACGCCGTTATAACCGGTGCAGCCAGAATGGCATATCATAACAATATCGAATTCTGCTTGATACCCAATGGTTATGCCGGTTTGTACAATTTGATTGATCTAGAGATCCCAAATTTTGATTTAGAAAGAATAGATAAAATTTCATCTGGTGTAGCAGGTTCTGAAGCAGGACACTCAAGAGTGAAAATCAGCAAAATAAAAGATGAGAATAAGTACGAAAAGATTAAAGCAGGACTGAGAAAGCATAAA
>CALHRB010000139.1 GCA_938038165.1 Candidatus Kapaibacterium sp.
TCGGTAACCCGGTCCGAAATAAACTGTCAAATCCTGCAGAACGACACGTGGCAAGGAAGAATTTAAATTTAGATGAAAACAAATTTACCGTTTTGGTCTTTGGCGGTAGTCTTGGGGCAAAAAAAATTAACACGGTTATGGAAAAATTTGTTTCTGAAAATGATTTGGATATGCAATTTATCTGGCAGACTGGGAAAACATTTAAAACTAATATTAACAAAACAAACATAAGGATTTTTGAATTTATTGAGGATATGGCAACAGCAAATTCTGCCTCTGACCTGGTAATTTGCCGTGCCGGAGCAACCACCATCGCAGAACTTACAGCAACTGGTAAGCCTTCAATATTGGTTCCTTATCCATTTGCAGCAAATAATCATCAGGAATTTAATGCTAAGATGATGGTTCAGAATGGTGCTTCGATTATGATTAAAGACGATGAATTAGAATTCAAGCTGAAAGAGAAAATAATGGAGCTGTTCCTGAATCAGGATATACTGCCTTCAATGAGTCAAAATGCGAAAAAACTCTCAAAAATTAATTCTGCTGCATTAACTGCAGGAGAAATTATGAAATTATTCATAAAAGATTAATATTTAAATAACTTTTTAGATAAAAAAACATGTTCCGTCTGAATTAAGAATAAGCCACTCCTAATTTAACTTAAAGTAATGATCCCCAACTTTTTTATCATTTATAAACTCAATAAAAAATATCTTTTCAACAGTAAAAACCTTAGAAACATTTTCATTACACAAGCATTTTGAACAGACAGGGATGTCTGTTATACCAGAATAAACTCGCCCGGCAGGTTAATTCTCCTTTTATCTTGTAACAACAACAGGTATTGTCCTTGTTTGACCGTTGTAATTAAGAACGATAAAATACAATCCCGATGATGCTTTAGAGCAATTCCAGACAATTTCAGCGGAGTATGGCTGAATATTTGTTACCTGCAAATCTTTTTTTTCTCCGATTTTGTTACCCATCGCGTCATAAATGCCTTTTTCAGCATATTCGACATCATAAATATGCGAATCCCAATAAATACCCGCCCTTACAATATCGCTTGCCGGATTCGGCTTGGCAGGTGCTGCGTAGAAATGTTCTTCTGTTAATGTCTCATATTCAACATCTGTCGGATTAAGTAATTCACTCAGCTTTGCCCTGTACATTCCAAATGTGGAATCTCCACTTCCATAAGAAATTGCACAAAATATATATTCATCTTTTATTGCCAGCTTTGAGGCACCTGTTTGTCTGAAGCCTTTATTTCTAGTATTCCAGGTGTCTCCGTTATTTGAAGAAAAATGAACTCCCCCTTCAGGGTCTTGGTATAGCATTGATGGTTTTATCCCAATAAATATATAATCGTTTATTGAAGCTACAGCCATGACATCTTTTTCTTTTAATCCATTATTTTTTTGTTCCCAATTATCACCGTTATCAGTTGATATATGAAAACCAGATAACCATTTACCTGCAATTAAAGTATCACCCTTTAAATGTACTACATAAATAGTACCCGAAAGTTTACTAATCCAGCTTTCACCTTCATCCGTTGACAAGTAAACTCCCCCGCTTGAACCGAGAAAAATTAAATTATCTTTAATTGCGATTGAATAAATAGTTTGTGCTATCAGCCCATTTTTCTTTTGCATCCAACTTTCCCCGTTATCTTTCGAAATATAAACTCCCTGCTTATTGTCGGTTCCAACGATTAACAAGCTATCGTTGGCAGCGATAGCCGAAGTATGATTTGAATCAACTAACCCGTCTCTTTTTGTCGCAATCCAATTTTCACCGCCATCGGTAGAATAGTAAATCCCACTGTATCCCGTTGAATCAGATTTGAGTTTTCCCGTCAAAGTATCAATATAAGTACTATAACTTTTTTTTACAGCAACATACAGATAATTATTATTATATGTAAATTTTGCAAAGTTAATTGATTCTCCTTTTATTCCATTATTCTTTTTAACCCAATTATCACCGTTATCAGTGGAATTAAATACCCCATCGTGTGAAGTTGTTAAAAATAAAGTATTATTATAAATTATTAAATCTGAAATTGCTATATGATTCAATTTGAAATCAGAGTTTGTATTGGTTAAACCGTTATTTATCTTTACCCAATAAGCCTGAACGCTATTTAAAACAAGGAAATTTAGTATAAAAATGTTTAGTAAAAATAATTTCTTAATCATAAAATACCTTATAAAGTTAACATAGAAATTTTTGATAAAAAAAACAAGGGGCAGCAGAAATGCTTACCCCTTTTCAGAAATTATTGACAATCTTCAGCTCGGAAGCATGTTCCGGGCGGTAATTGTTCACTATACTCATTATTTAAACACTGCGGAAAAGGATTGCCTGTTTTATTTTTGGAAATAAAATTCCAATCCATTTGACCACCTCCTAAATCGCATACTGTCCAATGTTCCAGACACCATGATTCATCACAAAAAAGGAAGTCATTTTCTTGTTGGTCATTTTCATAAAAACAAAGAGGAATTCTTATATAAACATCTTTTGGCGGACCTGGATTACATGGCGCCCAAACACCGCAAAATTCCAGATAATTAGCCCTAACTCTTGCACTTAGCCAATCCATTGTTGACGGAAGATAATAGCCTGAGCAACCATTTACCCCAATAAACCTAAATTGAACTTGCCCGGAAGTAATTGAACAGCATACTTCAATTTTAATTTCGGCATTTGGACACTGTGGATAACCGTAGACAGTTCTTTGCTGCCACCCCGACGGACAATCTTGTCCTCTCATCTCATGATTGCTTATTAAAGCAAGAGATGCAATAGCCAATATTAAAACTAACTTCTTCATCTTTTTTTCTTTCAAATAATTAAACAAATTAAAAAAAATTTAAAAAACACACAAAAATTCCTT
The DNA here is from genome assembly GCA_938038165.1 of Candidatus Kapaibacterium sp. Lineage (GTDB taxonomy): Bacteria > Bacteroidota > Ignavibacteria > Kapaibacteriales > UBA2268 > CALHRB01. The sequence continues at coordinate 2,909 of CALHRB010000139.1, forward strand.
AATTTGCCCCTGTGGGCAAAATCCTTAGTTCAACAAAGTTTCCTTTGCTCGCTTCTTTGCCGGATTCGTAACTCGTAATTACTAATCCGGCTTTTTTTTGCTCCTGCTGTCTGTGAAGACAATCATAGGCTACCTCTCCTGTTCTTTGATAATTGATGGAAAATAACACAATGTAAAGATAATCTTCACTAACACCAATCCCATTGATTGAGTTTTGAGTTTTGAGAAAATCCTCCTTAAAATCAATAGAGAATTACACTCAAAAAAAATATAAATAACATTATTTTAATTTCCTAATAATATTTTTCAGAAATAAAAATAATAATTTCTTCATTAATATAAGATGCCATCCACTGACTCCACACATGTCATACCCGTGCATACAGGAATTCCTCTTCTTCACTTAGACATTCCTGCTCATTGCCATCAATTCCCTATTATCATCACCTTCTCCGTCCAGACCTCGCCGCCGGCTTCAAACCTCACAAAATATACTCCCGGAGAACAGGAGGAAACGTCAACCTCAATCTTATCCCTAATCCCCGACAATTCATAAATTTTTTCACCAAGAATAGAGATGATTTGTATGTTATTACTATGAAAAAGGGAGCTTGACCTCTTGCTCGGATTGATTACGAGTTTATCAGTTGCTGGATTAGGGGAGATGCTTAGGATATTAGCACCGATTTCTTTTGGTTTATCTTCATAAACATCATTAATTATTTCTGTTGTTTGGTTGCAAAAATACCATTCTTCAATATCGTTATTTTGAACTGAAGCTCCGGTTGATGATGTGAAACCAATGTAAGCTCGTTTACCCTCATCCAGATTCAATAATTTCTCGGGTCGA
>CALHRB010000140.1 GCA_938038165.1 Candidatus Kapaibacterium sp.
TCTTTTCTGTAAAATTATATTCAACTCCACAAATTGCTCTTCAAACAGCAAATCGTTGCATTAATTGTCATCTATCTGAATCTGGTTCAGGTTTAAGAAATGAAAACGGCTGGAGAACCGTTGGAAAATACTCCCTTATCAAACCTGATTGGATCGGCTTAAAAGATTTTTATGACTTAACAAAACTGACTAATTCCACTTTTGACGGTAAACTTTATTTTGGTGCTGATATCAGGGCTCAATACTCAAAAACTTTTAAACCCGGCACTCAAAGAAAATTTTTTGTCAAACAGATAACTGGTTATGCATCCTACGAAGCAACAGATTGGCTATGGTTCGAAGGTGGATACAACTTTGCTGGCCCTAAATACAAAAATCACGGACAGCAAAACTGGACTGCCGGGATTGTGCTCGACCCCTTTCCTGAAACACCAAAAGTAAGAATTGGGCATTTACAACCCGCTTTTGGTATTCGATATGATGACCACACCATGCTCATAAGATTGATTGCAAATGAAAACATCTATGCAAACCCGCTTTTTGCAATTGATTTCTCGGATTTTGGAGTAGAGCTTTACAAAGATATTTTTAGCCCCACACCCGAATGGATTTTTAATCTCTCAGCTGGTTTGTTCAATTCATCTAATCTTTCAAAAGTAAAAATCAATACCATTGATGGGATGCAAAATATAACAGGGGAAAAAAATACCATACTGTTAATCAAAGGAATTCTCTCCGAAACAATTGGTATGTCCGATTTTACAAGTTCCTATTTGGGTGCATCTTTTATGAAAAGTACTGATTTTAGTTTATTCAACTATTTTTTGGGTATTAGCTTTTTTAAAAGGTTTGCTATTTTATTAGAATACAGTAAGGGTCAAAAAGGAGATTTTTTCTCTTTAGAAAATTATCAGAGTATTATTAATATAAAAATTATCGATCCTGTATATTTCGAAATCAGAGCCGAAAGGGCTAAATCAAATTTCAAATCCTTAGAAATAATGAATACAACTCAACAATTAGTATTCGCAACACAAATTTTTGTTTTGCCTTTTATTGAGCTGAAGCAAGAATTTAGATTAATGGATACTGAGCAGGAACCAAGAGAATTAACCCAATACAAAGGGGCTTTGTATTATCTTCAATTACATCTGTTTTATTAATCTTAGAGGTCAAAATGGATAATAAGCCTGACAGAAGAGAATTCATTGAGAAAGCCATATTTTTAGCAGGATCTACTTTCTGTGCTTCTTGCGCCCCTGCATTTTTTTCTGCTTGTGAGTATATTCAGGAAAAGCCGATCCCAACAATGACCGAGAGAACCAGAGAGCATATTGTTGATTTAAATTCATTCCCTGAATTAAATGAGATTGGTGGGGCTATTTCCAAATCTTTTGGTAAACCTTTTGCAGGAAGACCAATTATCATCATTAGAAAAGAAAAAGGCACTGAGGATGATTTCAGTATTTTTAGTTCGATTTGTCCACACCAGGGAGGTGAGATAATCCTCAATGAAGAATTAGGCAAAAACCATTGGTGTTTAGAGCATTACTCCGAATACGATTTTATTTCTGGTGAAAATTTAGTTCCACCTGACTCTGAACCAGATTTTAAAGACCCCTTAGTTAAATTGAAATATGAGCATTACCCAGAAGAGAATAAACTAAAGTTTTACTATTAAACTCTTTCAATAATCGAAGCATATCCTTGACCAACACCAATACACATAGTGCATAGAGCATATTTCTCTTTTCTTAACTCAAGCTCATACATTGCTGTTACTATTAATCTTGCTCCACTCATTCCAAGAGGGTGACCGAGAGCAATTGCACCACCATTCGGGTTTATTCTTTCATCCGAGTCATCAAGTCCCCATGCCCTTATACAAGCAAGACTCTGTGCCGCAAAGGCTTCATTCAACTCAATTATCGAAATATCGTCCAAGGTCAAGCCTGCTTTTTTCAATGCTCTGTTTGAAGCTTCGACAGGTCCTATCCCCATAATTCTTGGTTCAACGCCAACTACAGCCGAGGATACTATTCTGGCTCTTGGTTTCAAATTAAATTTCCTAACAGCTTCTTCTGAAGCCAAAAGCAGTGATGATGCTCCATCATTAATTCCCGATGAGTTCCCTGCTGTAACGGTTCCGTTTTGTTTGAACGCCGGCTTTAGCTTTGATAAACCTTCAAGAGTTGTCTCAGGACGGATAAATTCATCTTCAGCAAAAATTAATGGATCCCCTTTTTTCTGAGGTATTTCAACCGGAACTGTCTCTTTAGAGAATCTGCCGTTTTGAAGGGATTTGGAGGCTTTCATTTGTGAATTATAAGCAAATAAATCCTGATCTTCTCTTGAGATATTATATTTTTCGGCAACATTTTCAGCGGTTTCACCCATAGAATCAACCCCATATTTTTCTTTCATTTTTGGATTGACAAATCTCCAGCCAAGTGTTGTATCATAAATTTGGATGTCACGTCCGAAAGGAGTTTGAGATTTTCCAAAAACAAAGGGGGAGCGAGTCATATTCTCTACTCCTCCTGCTATGACAAGGCTATATTCACCAGCCTTAATAGCTCTCGAAGCATTGATAACAGCAGACATACCTGAGGCACAAAGTCTGTTAATTGTTTCGCCAGGTACAGTGTAAGGTAAATCTGAAAGCAACAAAGCCATACGAGCTATATTTCTGTTATCCTCGCCAGATTGGTTAGCGCAGCCAAAAATTACGTCATCAATCAGATTCTTGTCAATCGCGGGGTTCCTTTCCACAATTTTCTTGATTACAAAAGCAGCTAAGTCATCGGTTCTTATGCTTGATAATGAGCCTGCATATTTTCCTATTGGCGTCCTAATACCATCAGTAATATAGCATTCTTTCATATTTTTCTGAGTATTATATTAAATCTGAATAATCTTTGTTAGTTCTATAAACAGTTCCTCGAAACAGAGCAACTTTTCTTTTATGTTGATTAAAAATATTTATATCGTAAACAGCAGTATTATTTGTCAAATTGGTTTCTTCAGCTATTGCGGTTAATATATCGCCAGCAAAAACAGGAGCGGTATAGTTAATCAAAGCTTCAAGCGAAACAGCCCTTCGTCCGTGAGTATTTGAAGCAAAAGCCAGAGCACTATCAGCAAGAGCAAAGGCAATACCTCCGTGAAGTATATCAAAGCCATTCAACATAATATCAGTTATTTCTAATTCAAGAATTACTTTGCCGACTTCGACTGAAATAAGCTTTATTCCAAGCCAATTGCTAAACCTATCGTTTTTTAGCATCCAGTTTATTATTTTCTTAATATCGTCGGGATTTTGCATAATTAATTACATATAAAACTTCCAACCTCTTGCAGCCATTCTTTTGAGCATTGGACTTATCCTGTATCTTTCTTCTCCATATTCATCGAGTAGGGTTTTTAATTGAGTTACTATGTTATCAATTCCAACCTCATCAGCCCATTTAAGTAAACCCTTGGGATAGTTAACTCCAAGTTGCATTGCAAGGTCGATATCTTCTTTTGTGGCAATTCCGTAAAGGAGAGAGTCAGCTGCTTCGTTAATGAGTTGAGCTAATATTCTGTTGAAGATTTTAGCTCCTAACTTTCTGTCAGTGTTTGGGGATTTCTGGGTTTCTTGAGAATAATCATAAAATCCTCGACCAGTTTTTTTACCCAACATTTTGGCTTCGACAAGTCTTTTTTGAGTTATTGAGGGTTTAAATCGAGCTTCAAAATAAGATTGCTCAAAAATTGATTCTGTAACTTTGTAATTAACATCATTGCCAATTAAATCCATAAGTTCGAAAGGTCCCATTTTGAATCCGCCAATTTCTTTCATTGCCCAATCTATTGTTGATGTGTCAGCTATTCCTTCGTCCAATATCCTTAGAGCTTCAGTATAAAAAGGTCTGGCAATTCTATTGACTATAAAGCCGGGTGTATCTTTTGCTAAAACAGTAGTCTTACCCCAGGATTGCAACAAATCCCTAACTTGCACAACAATTTTTATATCGGTGAGCAACGAAGGAATAATTTCAACTAATTTCATAACAACAGGAGGATTAAAAAAATGAATGCCCAAGAATCTTGAAGGATTTTTTAATGATGATGATAATGAAGCGATTGATAGCGATGAAGTATTTGAGCCAATTATACAATTATCTGGCACTAATTGTTCGAGTTGGGAATAACAAACCTGTTTAATTGTCAAATCCTCTACAATTGCTTCGACAATCAAGTTGCAAATACCGAACATCCCTAAATCAGATTCATAATACATTTTAGAAGTAACTTCCTGAGGATTCTTATCTTGTAATTTATTTTTGGAGTGAAGATTTTCGATTGCTTTTATGGATTCATTTTTAGCTTTTTCAAGCACCTGAGTATTGTTGTCAAAAACTATGACATCATGTCCATTAATTGCAGAAATGACTGCTATTCCATTACCCATGGTTCCTGCACCCATAATCCCGATTCGTATTTTTTTTTCTTTTTCCATATAAAAATTAATTATTTAAAAAAATTATTTTCCTTTGAAATGCGGCTTTCGCTTTTCGAGAAAAGCATTAACACCTTCCCGATAATCCTCAGATTTCCCGGCTTCGCTTTGAGCTAATTTTTCAGCTTCCAACTGTTCTTCGAAACTATTTTCGAATGCCGTATTAAGCAGCTTTTTGGTCAGGGCTAAAGCTTTTGTTGGCATCTCCTTTAATTTTGATGAAAATTCCATTACAAAATCTTCGAAATCTTCTTCTTCGGTTGACTTAAAAATCATACCAATATGTTCAGCATCTGTGGCAGAAAGTTTATTTGCCAGCATCATCATCGAAGTGGCACGAGCTAATCCAACAAGTCTCGGAAGAATAAATGAACCACCACTATCTGGAACTAATCCGATTTTACTAAATGCCTGAACGAAATATGCTTGTTTATTTGCAATTACAAAATCACAACATAATGCAATATTTGCACCTGCACCTGCGGCAACTCCGTTAACTGCAGCGATCACAGGTTTATCTAAATTTCTGATTTTCTTGACAATCGGTATATAATTTCGATCAATAATTTCAGATAAATCGGCATTTTGATTTATTGCTTCCGATAAATCCTGTCCTGCCGAAAAAGCCTTGCCAGCTCCTGTTATGATTACAACCCTTATTTCAGCATTGCTGTTGATTTCATCAAGAAGATTTTGTAATTCCTCTGACATTTGAAAATTGAAACTGTTCAGAACCTCTGGCCTGTTTAATTTTATTTTTGCAATATTATTCTCAACTGTATATAAAATATATTGATATTCCATTTAACAGCTCCATAATATTAGTGGCATTTGAAGTGTTCAAAAGGTTGCCTGCAGTTATTGCAATAGTAGAGTGACTTGCAAGCAGTTGAACCAAAAAAACTTTTCAATTCTGTTTTTTCTGAATTACAAAACGGGCAGTTTATTTGTTGGTTCATTGAAATAATATTGAAAATATCATCAGGATTGCTTTTCAGTGGTGGAGCAATGCCATAATTTTTCAATTTTACCTTTGTTTCCTCGCTAAGCCAGTCAGTTGTCCAAGCAGGAGATAAAACTGTCTTAACAGCAACATCATTAAAGCCTTTTTTTTCAAGTGCTAAAACAATATCATCCTCAATTTGCCTCATAGCTGGACAACCGGAATAGGTAGGGGTTAATATTACCTGGATACTACCATCCTCTAACAAAACATCCCTTATCATACCCATTTCAATAATATTAACGACTGGTATTTCCGGGTCGGAAATTTGAGATAAAGTATCGATGACAATTTGTTTAATATTACTATTCATAATCTTAAGGAATTTTTTTTTACCATTTAGCCTGTGGAAAAGAACGTGGCAGAATCTGCATTACAGCCAGAATATAATCAAGATGTTCGGTATGATTACCTTTTCTGCCGCCGGTTTGCATAAATACATCATCGGATGGAAATTTCAATGTGGCTTTGTTAAAAATATCCTTAACATATACTTTCCACTTTTGATGAATTGGCATTAAATCAGGCATATATTTTTTTTCAAACAGTCTTTGGCTTAAATCATCAATTTCAAAAAGTTCTCCCGAAAATCTCCAAAGCTGCTGAATTGCCTTATTCATTCTATTATGACTTTCTTCGTTTCCGTCTCCTAATCTGATCACCCATTCTGAGGAATGTCTGAGGTGGTATTTAATCTCCTTCAAGCTTTTGACTGCTATGGCAGAAATTGTTTCATCAGTGGAATTTTTCAATTCATCATAAAGAAAAAGAGAGTATGAATCAAAAATGAATTGTCTTAACATAGTAACAGCAAAATCACCGTTGGGTTGCTCAACTAACTTCGAATTTCTGAATTCAAGAGAGCTTCTGAAATATGCAAGATCGTCTTCGGTTCTACCTTTTCCTTCCAATTCACAAGCATATTTATAGAGCGAAATGGCTTGCCCAAGCAGATCCAAAGCAATATTAGTCATAGCAATATCTTCTTCTAAAATAGGAGCATGCCCGCACCATTCAGAAAGTCTCTGACCAAGTATAAGACAGTCATCGCCGAGCCTCAGACATAATTCAAATACATCATCCTGTTCGTTTCTAATAATATCAGACATCTAAGTTAACTCCTTTGGGGACTTTATAAAAATGTGGGTAACGGTAAATTTTATCATCGTTAGGATCGAAGAAAAGTTCGTTGTCTTCATTTTTTGTTGCAATTATGCACTCGGAGGGAACAACCCAAATACTTACAGCTCTTCCCCTGCGGGCATAAACATCACGTGCATTTTGGAGAGCTAATTCTGCATCGGGGGCATGCACACTTCCTGCATGTTCATGGGGTGCTCCGGTTTTGACCTGAATAAAAACCTCCCAAGGCTTCCATTGAGTATCAATTAAATTTTCACTCATCTAATCCTCTTTAAAATTTTTTTGTTTTGTTTAAACAGTTTATTTTAATTAGTTTACTGTTTGTCTTTTAAGGGAATAAGTCAAAGCCGCTTCTCTTACCCATCTGCCGTTCTCGTGAGCATTAATTCTTGCTTCCATTCTTTCTTTATTGCAAATTCCCTTGCCATTTACGACGGCATAAAACTCATCCCAATTCAATTTTCCGTATTCCCAGTTCTTTGTCTCTGGATTGAACTTCAAATCGGGGTCAGGTAATGTTAGTCCTCTTGCAATTGCCTGAGGAACTGTCATATTAATAAATCTTTGTCTGAGTTGGTCATTACTTTCAGTCTTAATTTTCCATCGCATCAAAATTTCAGAATTTGGGGATTGAGCATCTGGCGGTCCGAACATCATCAAAGAGGGGAACCACCAACGATTGACAGAGTCCTGAGCCATTTGTTTCTGTTCGGGTGTTCCAGCACAAAGCTGAGCTATAAGTTCATAGCCCTGACGATTGTGAAAAGCTTCTTCCTTGGTAATTCTAAGCATTGCTCTTGAATACGGTCCGTAGGAACATTTAGCAAGCATAGTTTGGTTGACCATAGCGGCTCCGTCAACAAACCAACCAATAACACCAATATCTGCCCAAGTTAAAGTAGGATAATTGAATATGTTTGAGTATTTAGCTTTGCCTTGAAGCAATTGATTTATCAACTCTCCTCTGTCAACTCCAAGAGTTTCAGCGGAATTATAAAGATAAAGACCATGACCGGCTTCGTCCTGAACCTTAGCCAAAAGGATTAATTTTCGCCGTAAACTCGGGGCACGAGTTATCCAGTTTCCTTCGGGAAGCATACCAACAACTTCCGAATGAGCATGCTGCGACATCATTCTTATCAATTGTTTTCTGTATAGTTCTGGCATCCAGTCCTTGGGTTCAATCTTTTCTCCTGAGTTTATCTTAGCCTCAAATTCGGCTAATTTTTTCGGATCTTCATTTTGAATTTCTTTACTCATATTTGTAATAATAAATTTAGAATTAATCAGCCTTAAATTTTACGTATTTTAAACGAATTTAGTGCAATATAATAAAAATTTTAGACAGAT
>CALHRB010000141.1 GCA_938038165.1 Candidatus Kapaibacterium sp.
TCCCTCCATCAGAGGTATATAAAATATTCCCAGACTCACCAACTATCCATATATTATTATTATCGCTAAAACCAATATTATAAAAATAGGAGTTTAATCCAAATCCTTTTTTTTGCCAGTTTTTTGCTCCGTCGTTTGTTATAAAGAGAGTGTCGTAGGATGTAATAATACCAAATTTTGAATCAATGAATTTTACGGATGTAAGATTTTTTTTTGTGAATTTAGGTAATTCAATCCAATTTAAGCCTCCATTGCTTGTTTCAAGGTATGTTCCGGAGTCCCCGACAATTATTCCGAATGTTTCATCAAAAAAGTGGCTGTCAGTTAGAGTGGAAGGTGAATTGAATGGAATAATTTGCCATTGATATTGGCAATTAGCAGTTCTGTTAATAAAAAAAAACAAAACTAAAATCAGGAGCATTCTAAAATTATATTGTATAATTACTTTCATTATTCAATCTCTGAAAAATTAATTTATACAAAAATAATTATAATCATCTAATAGAACAGTGAGAAGTTCTGTTTTTTTTAATTTATTACCATTTTGTTTCTATCTTTTTGTTAACTCTGGTTTCCTTGCTTGATTTTCTATTATCTATAAGATGCATTATAGCTAAATAAGGATGGTAAAAGAGCATTTTAGGTCCGGAGAACCTCATAATTTCACGAATTTTGTCCTTTTCATACTTACGATAGCAATGAATGGGGCAGTTTTTACAAGTTGGTTTGTCTTCATCATAAGGGCAGTTTTCAAGCCTTTTCATAGCATAATCCGAAAGCGAACCGCATTCATTGCATAAGTTAGAATTCATATTATGGTTGAGTTTGCAGTAAAGCTCAATCATTTTTTTTACAGTCAGACGTTCACGTTCAATTCTATTCAGGAACAATGCCATAGAAAAATCTTAAAAACGGATAGGTACGTCCGAATATCAAAATTATTTCTTTATAACAATAAATTCAGTCCTTCTGTTCAAAGCTCTGCCATCTTCATTTTTATTATCAGCGATTGGTTTTTTTTCACCATAACCTACAGACTGAATCCGTTCGGGAGCAATCCCCTTTCTGACTAAAGCTTGCTTAACTGCATCAGCTCGGCGTTGAGATAGTTTAAGGTTATAATTAGGATCTCCTGTTGAATTAAGAGAATCAGTGTGTCCTCTTATTTCGATAACCATATCAGGATATGCTTTCATTAATGAATAGACTGCATCAATTGCTTCGTCGGAATTTTTCTGAATTGTAGCTTTATCAAAATCAAAATAAACATTTAATAAAGCTATTGTTCCTATATCAGGTGTATTGTCAAAGGATACGAAAGAACTCAATGTGTCATGGGGGAGGCATAGTTTGATTTTAAAATTATGTAAACCATACTCCTGAGTTTTGAACTCAATTGAATAAAAATTTTGAAGTCTTTTATACAAATCTCTAAAAACTAAGTCGAATTCATCAGTTTTATAAATTTTATGATAAAAACCACCAGTTTCTTCTGCAAATCTTTTCAAGTAATTTGGATTTAAGAATTCTCCAAAATCAATGGTATTAATTGAAATATTGTTTTGTTTTGCAAGATTTATGACATTGTCAGCCGATACAGTGGAACTATTATCAAATCCATCGGTAAAAATCAGAATGGCTTTTGACTTGGAGCTACGAGATTTTTTTAGTTCTTCGATACCTTCTAAAATTCCATCGGAGATCGCCGTCATACCACCATAGCCTTCTAAACCATTTTTTTGGAATTGGGATAGTAGATTTTCTTTAATTTGAGTTAATGGCACTTCAGTAACAACTTTGGAATCGTATTTAATGATAGCATAGTCATCAAAGTCCCTTTTCTCGTAAATCAATTTATAAATTGCTTTTTGCATGGCAAATGCTCTCCATTCGCCCATCGAGCCGCTATGGTCAAGCACTATAGCAAGAGAATAGGGGTAATAATCCTTTTCGGTAATCTCTTTAATTATAAAATTTTTTATCAGTTTGACCTTGCCATTAACAGAGTCTTCAACCAAACACCAGTATTTTCTCATTATATCTGTGAAGGCACCTGTAAGGTAAATGCTGTTTCCTTCTATTAAATGAAAAAAGATTTTTATATTATTAGGATTTTTTTTGTCAATATTTTTTATTAGTACTTTTGGTTTAATGGGGTCATAAGGATTAAAATTCTTAACTGTTTGAACAAAAATTGGGTTGTAACCTTCGGGGGGTTCGGCATCAAATGCTATTTCTTCTTCACCTTTGGGTAAATTTGAGCAAGAAGTGATAGCTATAATAAGAAGAGAAAACATTAGAAAAATTATGGTATTTTTGCCATTCATAATATTCCTTAATTTATAAAAAATTAATAAACGATTAATTTGCTAATTTTAGTGAAAGTTATGGACATTCAACATATCTATCCAAGAACTCCGGAAAGAACCGAAAAGTTAAAAAAAGTACTGGAAAAGAGACAACCGGACCTAACAGTTGTTATCGAAAACGTTGATGACCCTCATAATGTATCTGCCGTTGTCAGGAGTTGTGACGCAGTCGGTGTCTTTGAGGTTTGTTTGGTTTATTCTGATGGGCGGGAATTTCCTGAACTCGGAGAAAAAAGTTCGGCAAGTGCAAAAAAATGGCTCAATTTCAGAAAATTCAGGACTATTGAAGAATGCTATCAAAAATTAAGAAATGAGAACAAAAAAATTTTTACGACACATCTCGGCAAAGAATCTTTATCTCTTTATGACTTAGATCTGACTGAACCGGTTGCATTAGTGTTTGGGAATGAACACAGCGGTGTTTCAGAAGAGGCAGTAAATTTAGCAGATGGTAACTTTTTAATACCTCAAGTTGGAGTAATTCAAAGTTTGAATATATCGGTAGCTTGTGCAGTTAGCCTTTACGAAGCCTTTAGGCAAAGACTTAAAGCCGGAAAATATTCAAGACCTCAATTCTCGGGAACAGAGTTTAATAAGATTTTAAACGCCTGGCTAACTAAATAATTATTTCAGGATACTTCTTGCGATGACTAACCTCTGAATTTCGCTGGTTCCTTCGTAAAGTTCGGTTATTTTTGCATCTCTGTAGTATCTTTCGACGTTGAAATCTTCGGTGTAGCCATATCCACCGTGAATTTGAACAGCTTTGTTGGCACAGAACATACAAACCTCCGAAGCTTTGAGCTTAGCCATAGCAGATTCAGTAGAATAAGGAAGCCCTCTGTCTTTGAGCAAAGTAGCCCTGTAAGTCATAAGCCAAGCAGCATCATATTCAACCTGCATATCGGCAAGCATCCACTGAATAGCCTGAAAATTTGCAATCGGTTGGTCGAATTGAACTCTTTCCTTGGCATAATCACGGGCATCCTCGATCGCAGCACGTGCAATACCCAAGGCTTGAGCGGCTATACCTAACCTGCCTCCGTCAAGTGTAATCATGGCTACCTTGAAACCTTTATTCAACTCGCCAAGCAGATTTTCTTTTGGTAGCTGACAATTTTCGAATATCAATTCTGCAGTCGAAGAACTTCTTATCCCTAATTTTTTTTCTAATTTGCCTATTTTGAAACCAGGAGTTCCTTTTTCAATTATGAATGCAGTAACGCCTCTTGTTTTTTGGGGTGGATCTGTTGAAGCTAAAACAAGATAAACTTCTGCTTCGGCTCCATTGGTGGCGAAAAGTTTTGAACCATTCAAGACCCATTTGTCCCCTTCGAGCTTAGCAGTTGTTTTGGTGTTTCCAGAATCCGAACCGGCTTGAGCTTCGGTTAGAGAAAAACTACCAATTTTTTTGCCGGAAAGCAAATCAGGAAGATATTTTCTTTTTTGTTCTTCTGTTCCAAATCTAAAAATCGGGTCGCAAACAAGGGAAGAATGAGCTGAAACGATAACGCCTGTGGAAGCACACCATCTCGATATTTCCTCAACAGCCAAAAAATAAGACATAAAGTCCATCCCTGCACCACCATATTCAGTGGGATAGGCAATGCCCATAAGACCGAGTTCAGCGGCTTCCTGAATTATGTCTGCAGGAAAACGGTGATTTTTCTCATTTTCCGAAGCTACAGGAGCAATTCTTTCTTTAGCGAATTTCGAAACCATTTCCTTGAGCATTTTTTGCTCATCAGTTAACAGATATTCCATTTTTTCCTCAAAATTATTAACAAAAGTAATACAGGTTATAAAAAAAAT
>CALHRB010000142.1 GCA_938038165.1 Candidatus Kapaibacterium sp.
TAGTCAAAGTAAGATAAACAGGAACCGGCTTTAGATTTGAGTCTTTATTAACTCTTTTTTCGATAAAGGTAACAGCCCAAAAAGCAAATACAGCAACTGCTGTTAGAAGAAAAGCAAAAATACCTTGAGACATATTCAAAGTTTCAAATATTCTGACATAGCCCCAGTTCTCAGCTTTATAAATGGTCTCAAGAGCTGGATATCCCTCAGCAAACAAAAAGACACCAATGAACAGACCACCTATAAAGACCATCGCATCGGTCTTTCCAATTGCAGCGGCACAAAAACTTGTTCCAGGGCAAAATCCCCCAATTACAAAACCCAATCCCATAATAAAACCACCTATTAAGGCTGACCATAGAAAAGTCGGATTAACATAAATCAAATTCAAATCCAGATAGCCAAAATGACCAAGAGCAATAACCCCAATCATTCCGGTAACGCCAGCAGTGAAGAATACTCTAAGGACTGTGAAATCATAACCATAAAACAGACCAACCAATTTTTTTGATGTCGAGAATCCTGCCTGTTCCAAAATAAAGCCAAAAGCTATTCCAATCATTAAAGCAACAACATAATTTAATTCATTTCCAATTATATCAGGAACTAATGGTCCCATTTTTTTCTCCCAAAATTAAATCCAAAGTTTTCTAAAGAAATAAGCAAAAAGATAAGCACCACCAAAAATAGCCATCATAGTGATAATACCTCCAGTCGAGAGGACAGCCATACCACTTAAAGCAGCCCCACTTGTGCAACCTCGCCCTAATTGTGAGCCAAATCCAAATAGTATTCCCCCAAGAATAGCTGCAACAAATCTGGTAGTACCTCTAATTTTAGGTGAGTGTTCGAATTTCAAGCTTAATCTGTCCGAAATCAGTCCAGAAATAAAAGCGCCTATGATAACACCAACGAGTTCAAAAACCAGCCAGTTCTTTAATGGTTCACCTTTATGCTCGGTGTTGTATTCTGCATAAAATTTTTGTGTATTGGCGTGCTCAGGTAAAGTTGAATTAACCGAAGCTACAACCACGCTTTTTATTGCTCCGCTGGCTCCAAGTCCTCTTCCAGTAATAAAAATTGTTACTATAAGCAAAAGCCCTAATAAAAATCCAGCAAGATAAGGATTCATATATTTAGTTTCGTTCATTTTGTCATTTCTCCTTCAATATTGTCAGAACTAAAATCTTCTTTGGTTTCTTCATTTTTTTTAATTTCCTCGTATCCAGTAATCATAGCTTTCAGGTTTGAAGTAATGGTCTCTCCGGTTGTAATTAAGTATAAATGAACAATAACGAACGCTATTAGAAGGAAAGCGCCGGCTGTATGAAATATAGCTATGACTTCAACAGAATCAATGTTTAATCCTTCCACTCTCCCTTCGTGAGGATATCTATAGAACATATAAAGCAAACCAGATATAACCATTGTTGGTATAACAAGAATTTTAAGCCCGAGATATGTTAATTTTTGCAAAGGATTAAGCTTGCTCAAAACTGTCTTTTTCGTGGGGTGAGGTTCATTTTTGAAAATACCAAACAAATAATAGTTAAGTTGAGCTTTTAAAAATTTAGTTGTAGGAATATATTGCTTCCATTCACCGGTTGAAAAATGCCAAAAAATAGCAAAGATTATCAAAATAATAAAGCTATAAGCAGCAAAATTATGATATACAACGGCATTCTGATAACCAAAAAAGCTATACATACCGTGGATTTCAAAACCAGTTGCTGCCAAAAAGAAAATCATTAGCGACTGCATCCAATGCCAAAATCTTTCGAATGCTTTGTAGATATAAACTTTTTCATTCATTATTTTTTCTCCTTCTTATTTGATTTGATCGAGGTAATTACTCTTGTTCCACCGTGAATTATTACTATTAAAAATGATAAGAAAATCACACCGATGCCCGCAGATTCAACAAAAGTATTATAATCTCTTCCGGGCATATAAAAATCCTTTAAATTCTGCAATCGGCTATCGTTTCTTGTGTGACATTCAATACATTTTACCGATTTTTCCTTTGATGAAACCATATGATTTATATTCCAGGACATTTTCGTTTCAATAAATGACAACTTACCACTAAATGGTAATCCTTTTTCTTTCATTCCTACATCCAAAGCTCTTAAACAATCAAAATCTTGCCAAAAAGCACCTTCTCCGGGATGTGGAGAAAATAGTTTTGGTAACGTCAGGTATAAATACTCCGGATCGTAACATTGTTTTGAATACATTGTTTTTACCGGTACTATCTTTGACCGTCTGTCTGAATAAGAGCCATAAAGTTGATTAAGGACCAATGTTTTCGTTGTATCCTCAATTTTATCTCCCATCAAATAATGATTTGCAGTACCATTGAACCAAACATAATCCGGCTTTAAATTCTTACCCCATTTAAATGAACCCTTTGTTGATAAGTAAGTATGATTTCCATCTTCATCAAATTCTTCATAGGGCTTTCCATCTTTTAATTTTGCAGCTGTTGACCAATCCCAATATGTTTTTGTAGCATTTACTTTTGCATAAACAGGAATATGACAAGTCTGACATGCAACCTTTAGTGTATGTTTATTTAAAATATCCTCTTTGTGGGGGGTTGAATTATGACAATTTTCGCAATAAATCCTGTTTAAGTTATTAGAGGCAAGGGAATAAAGCCTGCCTCCGATATAATGATTTTTGGTTTCGTGGCAATCTACACAAGACATATTCATACCATCTACAGCCATGTGGACATCAATATCTTTGGTTGGCTCAAACAATGATTTTTCAAGATCTCCATGTTTAACATTATTTCCTCCACCTCCAAAAAAATGACAAATACCACAGTTTGTTCTTTGTGGCTTCCCAATGTGTTGAGCTATTTCATTGAGATTCAGATTCGGGTCTGGAGCACCACCCATCTCTTTTCCTTTTGCGTACGTTTCTGAATTATCATGACAAACCATACAATCAATTTTTGAAGAGTCCTTGAAATCAAAAGTTTCAGATGATTCCATACCAAGCCCGACATGGCATTTGGCACAAGCCAGTTCATTTCCTTCTGTTCCAAGACAAAAGTTGTTAATAGCATTTTTCTTTCCTAAATAAACAATCCCTCTGCCTTTGATATAAATTGGCTCTTCCCAATTCCAGTGATTTGATTGCATCACTTCCTGTGCTCTGTTATTATGACAAGTAAGACAAGCCAATGTAACTTCAGAGGGAGTGTTGAATTTTCTCTGCAAAATCGGAAATTTAGAATGGTCCACTGATGATTTTTCCTTTATTGACTTTTCTGTTCGTAATTTGTCAAGATTGGTATCATCATAAGTTCGGCTTCCTAAATTAATTATTATAATAATAAAAATAATCAGCAATAAGCCCAGAGTTATGAAAATCTTCTTCATTTGTTTAATTTAAAATATATCTACAACATATTGATTACAAATTTTATTTTCTTATATTTTTAATACTGTCTCTTATTTTATGACAATCAGCAAAATTAACATAAACCTCACATCTTTTACAATTGATAT
>CALHRB010000143.1 GCA_938038165.1 Candidatus Kapaibacterium sp.
ACAGCTTGAGTTCGAAGCCCGCACCAACGTCTCTAATTTCGACAGAGATTTAATGAACTACATCAACAATCAGTCATTCACTGGCGAAAAATGGGAAGGTCCAAAAATTCCTGTTGAAATCAATATTTATTTATCCGGAGGGCGAAACGGTAAGTATTCTGCCCGAATGTTTTTGATTTCAAAAAGATTGCTCGATGGTCCGGTGGAAAGCTCTGGTCAATCGGTTGCATTAAGAATGATAGAAGATAATTGGACTTTTGAATATGGTTTGGGGGCATTCTTATCGTTTAATTTGCTCAGGTTCGATCGTATATCGAGCATGATAGATTACTATATGTTTTTAGTTATTGGAATGGACAAGGATACCTACGGTGAGTTAGATGGCTCAAAAGAGTATGACAAAGCTAAAAGCATTTTCCAGCTTGGAGCTTCAAATAACATAGCTGGTTTTAAAACATTCTCCAATCCCGGAGAATTTACAAAATACAATCTCATAACTGAATTGACTGATATGAGGTATGAAGATTTCAGAAAATTAATCTTTGCTTATTACGTAGATGGTCTTGATAGAATGGCATTCAACAAAGAAACAGCCACTGAAGCTTTAGCTGAAATTATTTCTGATATGGCATCTTTCAAGCAAAACAAGCTAACTGGTCCAAGTGTTCTGCTGCAATTGTTTTTCGATTCAAAAGCACAGGAATTAGCCTCTATTTTTAAGGGTTATAAAGATAAAAAAGTCTTTAATGATTTGATTTTCTTAGATCCTTCGAACACCATGCTATATAACGAAGCAAGAGATTCAAGATAATTGTGTTTATTATTCTATGCAGGGAAATAAAATGACAAAAAAAATACTGTTTATTACTGTCTTTGTGAATTTTCTTCTTTCAGTGAATCTTTTTTCTCAAATGGATGGAAGAAAATTACCACCCAGTCTTGATGTTGAGCAATTCGGAAAGCCCCAGATACTCAAACTCAAAGATTATTACAAAGCCGGAAAGTTACCTCCAGAGGCATTCATTGAACAAAAATTACCTGACAATCTAATGACTCCGACAGGGGTCAGTTTGATTAATATGTCCGGAAACTCAGGGCATCAATCCGAGACGTGGATTTCAATCAACCCTAATAATCCATTGCAAATTGTGGGCTCTTCTAACGATTACAGATATAATGATATGTCCTCGGGTTATAGAATGGCTGCGTATTACACAATAGATGGAGGAAAAACCTGGAAAACATCTACAACACCAAGAAATCTGGACTTGTGGATTAAAAGACCTGCTCAAGGGGGTCTGACAAATTTTGATCCCGGATTAGCATTCGACACCAAAGGAAATATTTTTTATTCCTTCGGATTTGCACAAGTACCAAGCGATGACCAAGAGGGCGATAATGGTGTTTTTGTCTCTCGATCTCCCGATGGAGGAAAAACCTGGGAAGAACCTGTCCCGGTTGCTCTTGAAACAAATGGAACAGTTTCTCAGCCTTTTCATGATAGATATATGATTGCCTGTGATGTACAGGAAAATTCACCATTCAAAAACACTCTTTATGTTACCTGGAAAAGATTCAGAGTCAATCCCGGAATTTGTTTCTCTTCCTCCAGAGATCAAGGTGAAAACTGGTCAACAATTGCTCTTATTCCAGGAGGTGATGGAGTAACACAATCTCCCACACCAGTTGTTGGACCAAATGGAGAGCTTTATGTTGCCTGGCAATCACGTGGAAACAATAATACTACAGATGCTATGGTTCAAAAATCAACAGATGGAGGAAAGCGCTGGCTTCCTGCTCCTGTATTGGCTCAAACCGTAAGAAATCACGGTATTGTGAATTCTGAGAGCGGCAGAAACGTTCTCCCCGATAAGCAAAATATTAGAATCTCTTCATATCCTGCTATTGCTGTTGATTGTTCCAATGGACCAAGACGAGGCTGGGTTTACGTTGTGCAGTCAGGAAAAGCAAGTGATGGAAATACTGGTGTTTTCTACACTTATTCCACCGATGGGGGTGTAAAATGGTCTGATCAGGTCAGAATTGACGATAATCCACTTGGAAATGACGTCTTTTTCCCAGCCATCTCGGTTGATCCCGTTACAGGTTTGATCGCTGTCCTTTATTATAGCTCACAGAATGATCAGCAAAACAAAGGTGTTGATGCTTACTTAGCTATTTCTTTTGACGGAACTAATTTTTCTAATATAAGAATAACTCCCCAAACCTGGTATATCAACGATCCTTCTGATGTATCATATCAGGGTAAGGGTAATTATTACTGGGGCGATTACTCATCAATAATTGCTTATGATGGAAAAGTTTATCCCTGCTTCTGGATGCCTTCGAATCCTCAGGGAAATTTCTGGACTAATTTTCTTTATACTGCAATTATGTCAACGGCTCCGAATCCTCCAACCCAATTACAGGCAGAAATTCCTGGTCCTAATTCAATTATTATTAAATGGGTTGATCCAACTTTGAATGGACTTGGTGGAGCACTCGGCAATTTTAAAATCCTTGTTTACAGAGATAATACCAAAATTGGCGAGGTTGACAAAGGTGTCCAATCCTTTGCCGATAATAATATCGAAGACGGCAAGATTTATAATTACTCTCTAAAAACAAAAGCCCAGGATAACTCCGAAAGTGATTTCGTTTATATATCAGTTACTGCTGGCGGGGCTCTTGAACCTAAAGCCCCGACTGATTTAACGCCTTACCCTGTTGCCAAAGGAGTAAGGTTAAGATGGAAAAACCCCACTCAGCATATTGACAATTCCTCTTTCCATGATTTTGAAAGAATTGAAATTTATAGTGATAACAAATTAGTTCATCAAGTTGGTAAGCCAAACATACAGGCTGGTGAATTTACCGAAACTGTCGTCGAATTAGCAACTGAAAAATTTTATAAATTCAAAATTTTAGCTGTTGGCAAACGAGGCACAGTCGAAACAAAAAGCCAGTATTCCGAAGAAATACTCGCCTATGCAGGTTCTCCTCTGGTAACTCTTAACGAAAGTTTTGATGATTCTAAGTTAATCCCGCATTATCTCGAATCAACAGGCGATCAAACATGGGGTAGAACAAGCGATGTATCCTATTCTCCAAATTTCTCTTTCACTGATTCGCCAAATGAAAACTACGCAAACAGAATCAACAATCAGGTTATTTTTGCTCCTGTTTTGGTTCAGCCATTGAAAACAACTTTAAGTTTCAAACATATATGCGTTGTTGATTCCGCTGGAGATTATGGTATTTTAAGTGTTTCAAAAGATTTGAAAAACTGGGAAGATTTGCTCTGGGTCGATAGTCGCCGCTCCAAAGATTTTATTGATGATCCCAAATCTTCAAAATGGTTTTCTGAAGGAAGAAGTCTGGAAAAATATGCCGGTGATATTGTTTATATATCCTTCAAACTTGTTTCAAATCCTTTAAGAAATAAAGCAGGATGGTTCATTGATAACCTTGCAGTGAACAACGATCCTCTTACCGTCGAACATTTCAACGATTTGCTTGACAATACCTTCTTGTCATGTTTTCCCAATCCGACTTCGGGAAGCACAAGTCTTAGCATTTCATTGCCATTACCCTCTAATATAGAAATCAATATTATTGATATTTTGGGCAATAAATTATTAACTATACCAAACAATTATTATAATGCAGGCTTGCACTCAATTGATCTGGATTTAATGAACTTTTCTAATGGAGTCTATTTCTGCACTATTAAGACAGATATAGGATTGAAAACAATAAAAATTGTAAAACCTTAAAAAATATCAAATATAACACAACAGAAACTCATCCTGTTTCAAAAAAAAGGGGGATGAGTTTTTTTAATTTTGGCTTATTCTTCTATTTTTAAATGATGATTCATTTGCATAACGCCCGAAAAATAAACAATAGAATAAGGACTAAAACGAAACTTAACTTTTATTTTCTTTTGAATTATGGATAAAATTAAAATTGTGGATTGTCCACGGGATGCAATGCAGGGAATCCACGAATTTATACCGACGGACATAAAAGCAGAATATATAAATTCTTTATTAAAGATCGGATTCGATACACTTGATTTCGGTAGTTTTGTCTCACCAAAATCCATTCCTCAAATGCGAGATACAGCCGAAGTTCTGAAAAAATTGGATTTGAAAAACAACACAACAAAGCTTTTAGCCATTATAGCTAATTTCAGGGGTGCAAAGGAAGCATGTCAATTTGATGAAATTAATTTTTTAGGTTTTCCTTTTTCTATCTCTGAATCTTTCCAAATGCTTAACATTAATGCTACTGTCGTGGAATCATTAGGCAGAATAGAAGAAATAAACGTTGTTCATAAACTTTGTGATATGTATAACAAGCACTTGGTCATTTACCTTTCAATGGCATTTGGCAATCCTTATGGTGATAATTGGTCTATTGATCTATTGAATGAATACGTAAAAAAACTTAAATCAATGGGTATTAAATATATTGCTCTTTCGGATACTGTAGGATTTTCAACGCCTGAAACTATAAAGCATATTTTTGAACTCTTCATAAGTGAATTTCCTGATATTGAATTTGGAGCCCATTTTCATTCTATTTCAAAAACCTGGAAAGAAAAAATTGATGCAGCATACAAAGCCGGTTGTAAAAGATTTGATGGGGCATTGCGAGGCTATGGCGGTTGCCCACTTTCTGCATACCATTTGGTTGGTAATATAGCTACAGAAAATATTATTTATTATTTGCAGGAAATGAATGTGCAAACTGGAATTGATATGAACGCACTACTTTACAGCATGAGTCTGGCACAAAAAGTTTTTCCTCAATAATGTTTCACTATGGAAAACTATTTTAAGATTTTTAGAGAAAACATTATCGGTATAAATCAAACCTTTTTAACTCCTTTCGGTGAGAAAAAACTGATTTATACAGACTGGACTGCAAGCGGAAGGCTTTATGCTCCCATCGAAGATTTTATTTCCAGAATACTTGGTCCTTTTGTTGGCAATACACATTCTGAAACTACCGTTACGGGGACAAAAATGACAGAAGCCTATCATTATGCAAAATCAATAATTAAAAAACACGTTAATGCAGATAAAGAAGATGTAATCATCTGTGATGGATCAGGAATGACCGGAGTCATAAATAAATTTCAAAGAATCCTCGGACTTAGGCTCCACGAAAATTTCAAACCATATTTTAATATTTCAAGTTCCAAAAGACCAGTTATTTTCATTTCGAGCATGGAGCATCACTCCAATCAGACTTCTTGGCTCGAAACCATTGCAGATGTTGAAATTATAGGATTAGACAAAAAAGGACAAACAGACTTAAATCATTTCGAAGATTTGATAAAAAAGTACAAAGACAGACACCCAAAAATAGCCGCGATTACATCATGCTCAAATGTAACCGGAGTTTTTACCCCATACAAGGAAATAGCCAAAATAATACACTCTTATGGAGGTTATTGTTTTGTCGATTTTGCCGCTTCTGCTCCTTACGTTCAAATCGATATGCATCCTGATGAAAAAGATGCTTGTCTCGATGCAATCTTTTTCTCTCCGCATAAATTTCTTGGCGGTCCAGGAAGCAGCGGAGTATTAATTTTTAATTCCAAGCTCTATAAAAACAACGTACCCGACAACCCTGGCGGAGGAACTGTTGAATGGACTAATCCCTGGGGTGGGCATAAATTTGTTGATGATATTGAAGCCCGCGAAGATGGTGGCACTCCTCCTTTTCTTCAAACTATCAAAGCCGCTTTGGCTATTATTTTAAAAGAGCAGATGGGTTCCAATAATATAAATAAGAGAGAAAATGAAATACTAAATTTGGTTTGGAATCATCTTCCTGAAATTCAAAATATTAGAATTTTAGCCGGCAATATTAAAGAACGTTTGCCGATTTTTTCTTTCTATTTCGATGATATTCATTATAACTTTTTGGTTAGACTTCTTAACGATGTTTATGGAATACAAAGCCGGGGTGGATGCTCTTGTGCAGGTACTTATGGTCATATTTTACTCAACGTTGATATCATAAAATCAAAAAAAATAACAGAAAAAATTGATTTGGGCGATAGTTCAATCAAGCCCGGCTGGGTTCGCATCTCATTCCACCCAACTAATACTAACGATGAAATAGAATATGTCGTCAATTGTATAGCAGAACTAACCAAAGAGTATTCAAAATTTGAAAAATACTACCAACGAAAACCTTTTTCAAACGATTATGTTTATATTGGCAAAGGCAAATCACATTTTTTGAGCATCGAAGAAATATTCAATTCATGGCACAGATGAAAAAAAATTGGAAAAGACAAAAAAAAGTTGCAATTTTGTAACCTTAAATTTCGGCGTGTGGCGCAGCCCGGCTAGCGCACTACTTTGGGGTAGTAGGGGTCGTGGGTTCAAATCCCGCCACGCCGACAAAAATCTACAAAGTAAATTCATTCTTTTCTCATATTTCCTATTTTATTTTCTCGAAAAATTTTTCCGTATTTTAAAACTCTCGATTTCACATCTTTATCCTTATTTTTAGTAATAACTCAAAATGTAAAATTTTATTAATTTGTATGTTTTATTGAATAAAAAAACATTTGTCAATTTTATGATTAATAGTAGAACTCGTAATATTTTTTTGGTCATAATATTTTTATTTTTTTTGTTCAATTGCTCTGAAAAAGAGAAAAGTTCAATCAAAATTGACTTTGCCAGAAGAGAAAATTTTTCACATGGAAATATAGATTCATTAAAAGTTCTTAAAGTTGGAGTTTCGGCAATGATATCTCCCAAAGAGACTTTTAGAAACTATCATGAGCTATTAAATTATATTTCAAAAAAAATAGATAAAAAAATTCAACTCATACAAAGAAAAACATATAAAGAAATTAATAATCTTTTGGAAACCGGCGAATTAGATTTTGCTTTTATTTGTTCAGGAGCTTATGTTGATCTAACAGCTAAAAACAAAGTAGAAATTATTGCTGTTCCCACTTCTATGGGGCAGCCACTTTATCAAGCATATATAATAACTTCAAAAAGTGACAGCATAACAAGTTTTGAAAAACTAAAGGGGAAAAGCTTTGCTTTTACCGACCCACTCTCAAATTCAGGGAGATTATATGTAATAAAAAAACTGAGAGAAAAAAAAATTTCCGAAAATGATTTTTTCTCACAAGTTGTTTATACTTATTCACATGACAATTCGATAACTCTCGTGAACAAAGGTCTTATCATAGGTGCCACCGTTGACGGGTTGATATATCACTATCTGGAGAAATTCAATCCCGATAAGATTAAAAATATTAAAGTAATAGAGAAATCCGAATACTTTGGTATTCCACCGATTGTAACACTTTCCAGAGATGAGTCGTTTATAAAACAAATCAGGAGAATTCTTTTAGAAATGCATAAAGATGAAATTGGAAAAAAACTGCTCGCGAACCTTCTCATTGATAGATTTATTCAAGGAACAGACTCTTTGTATAATTCAATCAGAGATATGAAAAATCTAACTTTAAACAATGAATAAGCTTTTCTTGTCAATATTCTGGAAAATTGTAATAATTTTAATTATTTCAATAGCCTTTTTTGGGCTTTTAAACATAACACTTGTTTGGAATAAAGTTTTTGAAATAATTGATAACGAGGCAAACAAAAGAATTACACAAACAAGTCAAAACCTTGCAGATCAGTCTATTAACCTTATATTTTATAATGATTTATCATCACTTCAAAATTTGATTGAAAATGCTCTAAAAAACGACTCATTGATTTTATATTGTTTCATAGTGGACAATAACAATCAGGTTTTAGCTCACACCTTTCCCGATGGAATACCAACAGAGCTGTTAAAAGTCAAACACAACTCAATTAATCAACCATATAAACATGCTTTACTTGAAATTTCAAATTATAAGGTAACTCATATAAGGGATTACCTGATTCCAATTATGGGTGGTAGT
Source organism: Candidatus Kapaibacterium sp. (assembly GCA_938038165.1). GTDB lineage: Bacteria > Bacteroidota > Ignavibacteria > Kapaibacteriales > UBA2268 > CALHRB01. Next base: position 7,964 of record CALHRB010000143.1, read on the forward strand.
ATTGGCTCTTTGAGAGTAGGTGTTGATTATAAACAAATAAGTAAAGACTTAAATCAAACATTGATAAATTTCATTATCATCTTTATTGTTTTTACAGTATTGGGCTTTATCGGAGCTTTTATTTTGACATATCTGATAACAAATCCAATAAAAAAAATAAATAAGTCTTTGGATGAATTAGAGCTACAAAATCTATCAAAGCAAAAAAACGATGAATTGATAATCATAAAAAGAGGTAAATTTGATTTTCCAATCAGGATATATGATGAAATTGACGATCTTATTAATAAATTCAACAATATGATCCTGAGATTGAAAGAAACTTATGAGAAGTTATTATCAACACAACAAGCAATGACACAATCTGAAAAACTTGCTTCGCTTGGAACTCTTGTAGCAGGAATCTCCCACGAAATTAATAATCCTATTTCCGGTTTGATGAGTTGTTTAAGAAGGATATCCGAGCAACCCGATAATATTGAACAAAATATCAAATATATAAAAATCATGAATGATGCAATTCTGAAAATGAAAAGTGTTATTGATGGACTATTAAATTTCTCAAGAAAGTCTTCGGGCAAAAAAGACTATTATGATTTGAAAAAAATTGTTCAAAATAGCTTAAATATTTTAAATCTCAACAAAGACCTAAGAAATATTGACTTAACTTTGAATTTGCCAGAGAGCAA
>CALHRB010000144.1 GCA_938038165.1 Candidatus Kapaibacterium sp.
ATTTTATTACGGGCAACAAACCACCAATAGGTATCTTCCTGAACAAATTGAGTATGATAGACAATTTCCTGCATTAAAAATAATTAATTAAATTTTAAATTTGATTTCATAAATAAAGAAAATGCAATATAGCAGTAGAGATAATAATAAACAAGTTTAAGCGTTTTTTTCAACGAAATTTATTTAATTGAATTTTATCGGTAACATTATGAATCTTGAACAAAAAATTAGCGATGATCTGAAAGAAGCAACAAAAAAAGGTGATAAACTAAGAATGGAAACACTCCGTTCGATAAGAGCAAGTATTATTGAGTTCAAAAAAAGTGGTATAAGCAGAGAAATGAATGAAGATGATGAAATAAAATTGCTTCAGAATCTTGCAAAGAAAAGAAAAGACTCAATTGAAATGTTTGAAAAAGGAAACAGGTTTGATCTCGCAGATAAGGAAAAAAGTGAACTTGAAATTATTAAATCCTATCTGCCTCAGGAACTATCTGAAAATGAAGTAATTCAAATTGTAAAGAAAATCATCATTGAATCAGGTGCAAAAGATTTAAAGGATATGGGTAAGGTTATGAGTCTTGTTATGAAAGAAATAAAAGGTAGGGCTGAAGGACAACTTGTCCAGAATATTGTTCGAAGTTTATTGGGATGATTTTAAAAAAGGAAAAAGTTTGATGAATGTTGCAATTAAGGTTAGCGAAGAAATTACAAACAAACCTAACAATTATAATGTCAACGAAAAAATTGATTCAGAAAATAATGTTGAACCTGTTTACGATTCTGAAGAAATTATTAATTATTTAAACGCCGTTGAAGACACTTTAACTAATCAAACATTAAAACAATTAGAGTTTCATTCAATTTTAGACAAGATTAGCAGATACTGCAATTCTGACCTTGGAAGGAATCTTATTTTTTCTGCTTACCCCACTAATAATTTAGTTTGGCTTCAGAAAGAATTCGATTTGATTCAGGAAATGGTCTCTCTGTTAACCGAAGATGATCCGATGCCGACCGAAGGAATGAATGATATCCGATCGAAACTTAATAAGGCAAGAGTTCAGAATGCCTGTCTTACCTCAGAGGAAATTCTAAAAATTTATGATATGCTTAAACTTTCAAGATTAATTAAAAGTTTTTTTGAACAAAGAAAAGAGAAATATACTCAGTTATTTTTTGAATGTGAGTTATTATTTATTAATAAAATTTTAGAAAAACATATTAACGATGCTATTGATGTAACAGGTGAGATTAAAGACGCAGCCTCGAGAGAGCTATTTAGGATTAGAACGGAAATTCTTGAAAAATCTAACAGGTTAAGGAATAGACTGCAAAGAATTTTAAAAAGAGTTAGCGAAGAAAAAATTATTCAGGAAGATTTTTTTACTATCAGGGAAGGACGTTTTGTTTTACCTATTAAATCAGAAAATAAACGTCAGATCCCTGGAATAATTCATGGGGTTTCTCAAACTGGTGCAACAGTCTTCCTTGAACCGACAGAAATAATAGAAATGAATAATGATATTTCCCTCCTTCAAAATGAAGAAAAAAGAGAAATTTATAGAATTCTTTCGAATTTAACATCAGAGATTGGTCAGAACTATAGAGAAATATGGGTTTCCACTTCAATTATTTCTCATATTGATTCAATTTATGCAAAAGCAAAATACTCTATTGATTTTGGTGGTATAAAACCTACTATTCATAATTCCGATGAAATTGAATTAACAAACATCAGACATCCATTGCTTGTTCACGGCAAAGGCTTGAAAAATGTTATTCCTCTAAATATCACTTTCTCCAAAAATAAACGAGGACATCTTATATCCGGTCCAAACGCAGGTGGAAAAACAGTTGCTTTAAAAAGTATAGGTTTAAATCTTTTAATGACATTTAGCGGAATATTCCCTATTGGATATTGTAGCACAGCTTATCGAAGAATATTCTCATCAATTGGTGATAATCAATCAATTGAAAATGATCTAAGCACCTTTAGCTCTCAAATGTTTCAAATCAAACAAATTCTCGATAATAGCTCATCGGACTCATTGGTTTTAATTGATGAAATAGGCTCGGGAACAGATCCACAAGAAGGTTCAGCCTTAGCTGCCGGTATTCTTGAATCATTTATTGAAATGAAATCTTATTTCGTTGTAACGACTCACCAATCAACATTAAAGAGCTATGCATTGAGAAAAGAAGAAATTGACAATGACTCAATGGAATTTGATGTCGAGAATATGAAACCTACATATAAGTTTCTTCAGGGTGTTCCCGGAAATAGTTACGCTTTCATAATGGCGAAGAACATTGGTATTTCTAATCTGATTCTCGAAAGAGCTAAAAATTTTATAGGTGACAGACATAGTGAAATCGAAGAAAGCATCAGTATTCTTCAAAAATATAAGTCCGAAACAGAAACATTAAGAAATACATTAGCTCAAGAAAATCTTAGAATTGAAGCATTAAGAAAGGATTTAGAAAGTCAACTCAAAGAAATCAAACAGAAAAAGCAAAAATTAATCAATGAAGGACGATTAGAAGCTAATGAACTCCTAGAAAAAGCTAATTCATTGATTGAAAATACTATTAGAGAAATTAGAGAAGAAAAAAAGGCACTTAGCGATATTAAAAAAGATTTTCATCAAAATAAAGTCCAATTAAACTCAGAAATAAAACAATTTACTGAAAAATATGAATTTCAAACCAAAGTTGAAGATAAAATCAACATTGGTGATAATGTCTATTATGAAGATCCCTCAAGCGTTGGATCGGTAATTGAAATTTCAGAAGATAACAAAACTGCACTGGTTGATTTTCAAGGGGTTAAATTCAGGTTACCATTAAACAAGCTATATAAAGCACTATTTCAACCAACAAAATCAAAACAAGTTTCTGATATAAAATTTGCTTCTTCTTCCACAATTGATTTAAGAGGCAAAAGAGCTGAGGAATCAATCAGGGAAGTTGACCAGCTAATTTCAGATGCTTTGATCAGCAATATGCCATATATTACGATAATACACGGTAAAGGCACTGGAGCTTTAAGAGAAGCTATTCATGACTTTCTTAAGACACACCCTTCAGTTTCTTCTTTCAGATTAGGAAAATTAGAAGAAGGCGGAGCCGGAGTAACTATAGTTGAGTTTTAATAATTTTCTTATTTTTGTAGTTGCATTAAAATCAATATTAGCCCGGATGGCGAAATTGGCAGACGCGCTACATTCAGGGTGTAGTGAGGGTAACCTCATGCAGGTTCAAGTCCTGTTCCGGGCACTTTTTCTTTTTCTTCTCCGAAATAATTAATGACAGATATTTCTAAAGAAAAAACGATCATTATCCTCTCAGTTTTATTAATCCTTTTAATTCGTTCCATTTCTTTTTTCATCTATGACATCTATGATGATGCTTTCATTACTTATAGATATGCATATAACTTAGCTTCTGGCAACGGACTGGTATATAATATTGGCGAATACATTCTTGGAACAACTTCTCCCCTATTTGCCATTATATTAAGTCTTTTCTTTAAAATTGGGCTTCCAATGCCAGATTCGGCAGTCATATTAAACATTTTGTTTGACTCTTTAACAGTTTTTATTATAGCAAAAACATTAATCGAAAACGAAAGAATTATTGAACTCGGTCTTTTCTTGTTTGTCTTTTCGGGCAGTGTCCTTATATCAAGAATTACCAGCGGAGGAATGGAAGTAAATTTATTTCTTTTAATGTCAGTCATAATTATTAATTTATATTTGAAAGAAAAAAAAGTTCTGGCTTTTATAATTTGCTCTATTGCTTATTTTGTGCGTCCTGAAGCTTTATCCTTATTATTAATTCTTTTTTTAAACGAAATATTTTCAAAAAAATTCCAAAAAGCTTTAATACTATTAATGATAGGTATTGCGACATTATTAATTCCTCTTTTGCTCATCTACATGCATTATGGAAATATTATACCACAATCGGTTCTATCAAAAAGCGAACTGACCGGTTCTTCTTTACTTGAACTTTTAAATATGTTTTTATTAAGGGATCCGATTTCAATACTAACCCTACCTTTAGCTTTATTCGGACTCACAAAAATTAAAAAAACCGACTCTTTCCTCAGTTTGTTTGGTTTCTGGATTTTATTATTAATTATTTCTTATATGATAATAAGACCTCATCCTTGGCCCTGGTATAGCTTTGTAATAAGAGTTGGCTTAGCATTATTGTCAGGTGTCGGTTTCGTTTATTTATTAGGTTATCTTGAAAATCTTAAGAAACTTTTTACTTTTAATAAGATAATATTAGGTTCATTTATTATAGCCTTGTTAGCTAACTTTGCAACGGGTTACACTCAAGGTTTCAAACCAGTTACTAAAAATATTTATTATACATTGAAAGATTGGGCAAAATCCAACTCAACTAAGGATAAAACTCTTATTGCTGATGATATAGGTATTATAGGATATTTATTCAAGGGTCATATTATTGACACCCAAGGCTTAATTTCTTCGAAATTTGTAAAAAAGGAAGAAAGATTTTACTTTTTTCTTTCAAGTAAGGCGGATTATTTATTCTTAAATTCTAATCAAGAAAATATTAATCTAATTTTCAACAGCAAGTTGATTCAGTATTATCAACCTATCCTTCGATTTTCAAAATCAGGAAACACGAAAATCAGTAATAATATAAGTGATTACCCAAAAGGCTGGATACAAGATTATATTTTATTTCAACTAATACAACCCAAATAAATCAAAAAAAAGAGATAGTAAAGTTTGATTGAATCGTACTGATTCGATATTCTCTTTTGTATTTTGGTAAAAATATGTATTTTTAGCATTATTTTTTTAAAATACAGTAATATTAAATCTTTCCTTCTTTCTTTTGTTTCTGTCATAATTAATTATCTTTCTCTCTTCGCCCAAGGTGATTATAATAGCAATAAACATGTAGGATCTCAGAATTATACTCCAAACATCAAGACGCAACGGAAAATTAGTTTTAAAAGGACCAGCAAACGACAGACTAACTCAATGACAATACATACCCTTTGATTTCTTTTTTTACAGAAAAAAATTATTTTAAGTTTTATTAAAGATTAAATCCGAAAAGCACTATCCGAAAGTCCTGATTTGATATGTCTTGATATTTCAATGCCCGAAGAGTCAGGTGTTAAAGTTTATAGAAATCTGACTGAAAATGAAAAAACAAAGAACATCCCTGTTTTCATTGTAACAGGAGTTGCCCATGATTTTAAAAACTTTATTGAATCAAGAAAACAAGTCCCTGCTCCAATCGCTTATTAAGTTCTTAGCACGAGATGATTTATCTTCTCAGTTCTTTTTTTTGTTCAGAATGGAATGGTTACTGCCATTCCATTTAATTTTATTTTTTAAAATTCCAAGATTTTCTATTTCCAGTTCTATTATGTCCCCATCCTGCAACCAAACAGGTTGGTAATTCTCTCCCCTTTCCTTTGCCAATCTCGCTCTTGTTCCATTTAATTCAAGATAGCATCCCGTTCCGACAGTTCCAGAGCCAATCACATCTCCCGGTAAAAGTTCAACTCCGTAAGAGGCTCTTTCAATAATTTCTGCAAAAGTCCAATTCATATCGGAAGTATTTCCAAAAGATACTTCGATTCCATTATGTCTTGCTTTCATTTCAAGCTGATACTTATTTCCGAACTCCGTCTTTATAATTCTACTTTCCAATTCATCAGGAGTAACAAGCCACGGACCAAGGGATGTAGCGAAGTCCTTACCTTTGGCTGGTCCTAAATTTAATTTCATTTCTTCCATCTGAAGAGTTCTTGCAGAAAAGTCATTCATAATTGTAAAGCCAGCAATAAATTTATCAGCTTCATTCGAATTTATATTTTTGCCTCGCTTACCAATTAAAACAGCCCATTCGAGTTCGAAATCAAGCTTATCAAGATGGTCAATTTCAACTTCGATTTCCCCTTCTCCAGAAATTGAATTATGATTGGTAAAATAAAAGATAGGATATTGATCGAATTCAGGTATCATTTCAAGTCCTCTGTTTCTTCGAGCAGCTTCAACGTGTTGACGAAAAGCATACCCATCTCTGCAGGATGGTGGGTTTGGAATTGGAGATAGAAATTTTATTGGTTTTTCTGTATGATATTCATCAGACATTTCTATCTTTCCTAAAAGTTCATTCATTAGCTCAATATTTCTTTCCCATTCATCAAGAAATGAGAGCATATCAGATGGCAACATCAAATTATGCTTGTAAGCTTCATTTTGCACATCAATAACAGCATCATTGATGATTAAACCAAGTCTTGGCTTGAATTTTTGGTTTAAATAAGTAGCAAACTTCATTTTTTTCTCAATAATTTTCTAAAAACATCAATAGCATAATCCATTTGTGTATGAGTTCCCGTGCTTATTCTAACACCATTGGGAACTCCAAATGGAGATAAATGTCGAACAAGGATATTAGATTCATAACAATCGTCAACAAAATTTTTTGCTTTTTCTTCATTATCGAAAATTAGCATCACAAAATTTGCGTAAGGCTTAATATAATTTAGTTTAAGTTCATCAAATAAGTTTACCATTCTTTCCAGGGAAATTGTATTTAACTTGATTGTTTGAAAAATAAAATCAAAATCAGTTAAAGCAGCTAAAGCTACTCTCTGGGCGATTGAATTTGGTTCGAATGGTAACTTCACTTTGTAAAGTGTCGAGATTAATTTTTGTGGTCCGAAAGCAAAGCCAATCCTAATTCCCGCTAACCCATGAGATTTCGAAAAAGTTCTTATAACAATTAGATTATCCTGCTCATAATACAGTCCATCAGGATAGCCATCGTGCAATGCTGCATAAATTGAATAAGCCTCGTCATAAACGATTAGAATGTCCTTAGGAACTTTGTTTAAAAATTCATCAAATTCTTTTTTGAAGAACATTGACCCGGTTGGATTGTTTGGATTCGAAAGAAAGATTATTCTCGTTTTTGGTGTTATTGAATTTAATAATGAATCAAGGTCATACTGATGGTTTTTCATCGGAGCTTTTATGAGTTTTCTGCCCAATTTTAAAACGTTAACAAAATATCCAATAAAAGTCTCCTCAGCAGTCAATACATCATCGCCATAATCGGAAAATGCTTTTATAATGTCACCAATAATTGCGTCTGAACCACTTCCGGCTATAATTTTTTGTTCTGGTTTGTCTAACATTTCAGATAAATGACTGATTAGCTCTGTAGCACCGACATCAGGATAAACTGATAAATATTTCGTAGTTTCCTTCAATGCTTCAATTGCTTTTGGTGATGCACCTAATGGATTTTCATTTGAAGCGAGATTTATAAATTCTGTTATGGTTTTCTTTATTTTGCCTTGTTTTAGTTTATTACCAGGTTTATAAGGAGTTAAGTTCTGAATATATTCAGGAATTTTAATCATAATATTAAGCATAGCTTCAGTTTTAACAAATATCAATCAAGCCAGGATAAATAGTATTTCTCATCCATAGTTTCCTTGACGTTAATTGTTCCTCCAAGTGGTTCAAAGGTATCTATCATCACTGCATATTCAAATGTCTCTTTTGCACCAAGTGATTCTTCAATCTTGCCAGGTTGGGGACCGTGTGGTAACCCAAGTGGATGAAGTGTTACTGAACCTTCCCCTACTCCTTTGCGTGACATAAAATCCCCTTCCACATAATATAAAACTTCAGCACTTTCGACATTAGTATGGAAATATGGGACAGGAATCGCTTCAGGATGAAAATCGAAAAGCCTTGGACAAAAATTACAAAGAACAAAATGTTTAGTATCGAATAACAAATGAACCGGAGGTGGTAAATGGAGTTTTCCTACTTTTGGTGCAAAATCTTTTATATTGAAAGCAAATGGATACAAAAATCCGTCCCATCCAACAACATCAAAAGGATGATGTGGCATAACATATTCAAACAATCTTAAACCGGCTTTAATTAGTAAATTAAAACGCCCATCGTTATCGTAAGGTTCAAAATATTCGGGTAGCTTAAAATCTCTTTCGCAATACGGGGCGTCTTCGGTTAACTGCCCATATTCATTTCTGTAATGCTTTGGTATTTCAAATGCCGTATCGGATTCGACAACAAATATTTTATTCTTATCAAAACTACTAAAGTTTAATTGATAAATTGTTCCCATAGGAACAATAATTTGATCCCCAGCCTCAAAATTAATTTTTCCATAGTCAGAGACAAAAATACCAGAGCCATGATGAACAAAAATATATTCATGGGCATAAGCATTTTTATAAAAATAATCACTATTCTTGTTTGGATGGGCAGTGCTTATAATACAATGAGAGTTTTCCAAGAATATATTTCTTGAACCGAAAAAATCTCCTTCAGATTGTTTCATATCTGTTTTGAAATGGATATGTTGCAGTGGCATATCAATCCATTTATTCATCTTAACATTCTCTAATTCGCACAATTCTAATGTTTTTGTTGGAGCATTTATATGATATTTAGTTGAATATATTCCGGAAAAACCCTTTGTGCTAACTAATTCTTCTCTGTAAAGAGATTTTCCATCTTCTTTGTAAAAAGTGATATGTTTTTTTAAAGGGATAAACCCGACTTTATGATAAAATGCCATTATTTTACTTGTTTCTTGTTAGACATCAGTATTTATTAAATTTCCTCTTTTTTCCTGATCTCTTTCGATAGCTTCGAATAGAGCCTGAAAATTTCCTTGTCCGAATCCAGAAGCACCATTTCTCCGTTGAATAATTTCGAAGAAAAATGTAGGTCGGTTAAATATAGGTTTAGTAAAAATTTGCAAAAGATAACCTTGCCCTTCAACATCACAGAGAATCCCAAGCTTTTTTAATTCATTCAAGTCTTCAGTTAATCCAAAATCTCGCTTTGATAAAGTTTCGTAATATGTGGCTGGAGGAGGATCAAGAAATTCGACTCCGTTCGATTTCAAAGCAGTTACAGACTTGATTATATCAAGGGTGCTGATAGCAATATGTTGAATACCTGAGCCACGATACTGTTGAGTATATTCTTCGATCTGAGAAAGTCTTTCTGCTTTATATGGTTCGTTTATAGGATTCTTTATTATTCCGTCTTTAGATCTAACAACTTTTGAGAGCAAAGCAGAATATTTTGTTGAAATATCTCCCGGTCCAAAATAAATGAATGTTTCAAAATCCAATGATTTATTTATATAATCAGCCCAAAAGTCCATTTCATTAATATGAACATTTCCGACAATATGGTCTATGAGCTTTATACCTGTTGTCTCACAGGATATTTCAATGTTTTGAATAGGAAGACTGAAACCGGGCACAAATAATCCATTGTAGTTATCATAATTGACAAAATTAATCTCACAATCACCATAAAGTCTTATTGCCGCTTCTTCAACATAACCATCATTGTCTTCAATTTTCTTAGGTAATCTAACAGGTATAGCACCATTTTTAACTGCTTTATTAAATGTCTCCCTGACGTCCACAACCTCGACTGACCATCTTTTGACTCCATCTCCGTGAAGTTCGATAAATGAATTGACGTCGTATGTCTCTGGTTGAAGAGAGGATGTTATCAAAAATTTCATCCCATAATCAGACGTTAAAAGATATGAAATTCTGTCCCGAATTCCTGTCTCTGGACCGCGATAAGCAGCTATTTTCATACCAAGAGCTTTTGCAAACCAATAAGCTACAAGTTTAGCACTGCCTACGTAAAATTCTACGTAATCATAACCTCGTATTCCCATCGAATTTTGTGGAATTTTGCTTGGAACCCCACCGTAACATATATCCATTTGCATGTTTTTACCTCAATAAAATAACAAATATTCTAACACGGCTAATTTTATATTCATAAAAACAATCGTATTTATAATATATTTTTAAATTAATTGTTAAATTTGATTTGTTATAATTACAAATTACAATTTTTTTTGCAAGTTAAAAATAATTTTTAGTTGACCTATTAGAGAATAAAAATGATTAGTTTTGAACCTAAAGAACTTTCTCAAAGACAAGTCCATTCCTATATGCTTGGAGGAATTTCTCCAAGACCAATAGCTCTTGTTTCAACAATTTCTGATGATGGAATTCTTAATTTATCCCCTTTTTCATTCTATAATGCATTTGGCTCTAATCCCCCTATCATTGCCTTCTCTCCAGCAAGAAGAGGCCGTGACAATACATTAAAAGACACATACAATAATTTACTATCAACAAAAGAATGCGTAGTTAATGCTGTAACAGAATTTATGACAGAGCAGATTAATTTGGCTTCTGCTGAATATGAATCCAATGTTAATGAATTTGTGAAGTCTGGTTTAACTCCATTTGACTCTGACTTAGTAAAACCAAAAAGAGTAAAAGAATCACCTTTTCAAATGGAATGCAAATTAATTCAAATGATTCACACAAGCGATAAACCTGGTGCCGGAAACATTGCAATTTGCGAGGTTATTAAATTCCATATTGCCGATGAAATAATAAAAGATGGAATTATTCATCCTGATTTTATCCGTAATGTTGGTAGAAATGGTTCAGACTTCTACACCAAAGCTTTTGGCAATGCTATATTCAGCGTAAAAAAGCCACCTGCCAAACCAATTGGTTATGATTCATTACCTCCTTTTATTTTAAATTCAAAAATACTAACCGCTAATAACTTAGCTAAACTTGCACTTATTGAAACCATTCCAACTCTATCAGAAGCAGAAAGCTTTTTTAATAAACTACTACCTGTTGAAGCTACTGAAAATACTTTTTGGATCTTTTTAAAAAACAACGACCTTGAAAAAGCTTGTTCCTCGTTAAAGTATTTTATTGCTGAAAATTTTCATAATACACAAAAATTCTTTGAGTTTCTTATACAAATTGCATTAGAGAATAATGAAACTGAATTAGCTTGGCTTTTGGTTATTTATTATGGAAAAACTTATGAATTTAAAGGATAAGATTCCTCTTTGGATTCCATCAAACGAAAGACTTGAAAAATCCAATCTTAAAAAATATATTGACTGGGTTAATGCTCGATTTAATCTGTCTTTAAACAATTATAAAGATCTTTATCTCTGGTCTGTTAATAAGATTGAAGATTTTTGGCTTTCTATTTTTGAATTCGGAAAATTTATTTATTCCGGTAAAATTGTATCAATATTGGATTATCAATACAAAGGTAAAAAGGTGGCACCGGGAGTTAAATGGTTTAATGGTATTTACTTAAATTTTGCCGAAAATCTTTTGAGAAATAGAACTAATAATACCGCATTGATTAGCTATAACGAAAAAGGATTACAATCGAAAATAACTTACTATGAATTATTTCAAAAAGTAATAGTCTTAAGGAAATTTTTAGAACAAACCGGTATTAAAGAAAAAGACACAATTGCTGCTATTTTGCCTAACGCATCAGAAGCTGTCATTGCAATGTTAGCCGTAACAAGTCTCGGAGCGGTTTGGTCTTCTGTTTCCCCTGAATTTGGCCTTTCTGCAATTATTGACAGATTTTCTCAGATTAATCCTAAACTAATCATTGCAGTTGATAGTTATTTCTATAACGGTAAATACTACGATATTTCAGACAAGGTAAAAGACATTGCAGTAAATTTAAACTCTAAACCTAAAGTAATCATTATTAACAAAAATAATGAAATTAAAGAAGAATTTGATTTTGTCTGGAAAGAAATCTTCAATCTACAGCTTAATATTGATTATGATAATTTTGAGTTTGAAAAATTTCCATTCCAGCACCCACTTTATATTTTATATTCATCAGGAACAACAGGAAAGCCGAAATGTATTGTTCACAACGCCGGAGGAACTTTACTTCAACATTTCAAAGAGCTTTATCTCCACACAGATTTAAAACCAGAGGACACTATTACTTATTACACAACTTGCGGTTGGATGATGTGGAACTGGCTAGTAAGTTCATTGCAAAATGGGTCAACAATTTTTCTTTATGACGGAAATCCTTTTTATCCAAAAACTAAAATTCTTTGGGACTTGATTGATGAATATCAAATTAATATTTTCGGAACAAGTCCAAAATTTCTTTCTGCTTGCGAACAATCAGGCTTAGAACCTATCAAAACGAATAAGTTGGACTCTTTGAAAACAATCTTATCTACAGGATCACCACTGACTTGCAAGAATTTTCAGTTTGTTTATGAAAAAATTAAAAAGGATATTCATTTAGCTTCAATTTCTGGAGGGACGGATATAATTTCTTGCTTTATGCTGGGTAATCCAATTTTACCTGTTTATTCAGAAGAAATACAATGCAGAGGCTTAGGGATGAAAGTCGAGTGTTGGAATGAGAATGGACAAAGTGTCATTGGTGAAAAAGGTGAACTGGTTTGCACAGAAATCTTTCCATCGATGCCAATTTACTTTCTGAATGATCCGGATTATAAACTGTATAATGAAGCCTATTTTAATTATTTTCCAAATGTCTGGCGACATGGTGATTTAATTGAAATAACAGAAAGAGATGGTATAATAGTCTATGGTCGTTCAGATGCTACTCTTAATCCCGGTGGAGTTAGGATTGGATCTGCCGAAATTTATAGTTCTGTTGAAGAACTACCCGAAGTTCTTGATTCTTTGGCAACCTCAGTTAATATTGAAGGCGATTCAAGAATTGTTCTGTTCGTTTTATTGGCAAATAATGAACTTGATGAAAATTTAAAAAACAAAATAAAAAACAAAATAAGAAATGATCTTTCACCCAGACATATTCCGGATTATATTTTTCAAATTAGTGAAATCCCCATTACAATGAATGGGAAAAAAGTTGAAATAGCAGTTTCAAAAATTTTAAACGGTTTACCAATTGACAATAAGGAAGCATTAGCAAATCCTGAGTCGCTTAATCAATTTAAAAACCTTAAATTCTGAAATATTTTTTATTTTTGTTTTTTTTGGCATTAATTATTGAATTAGATATGAAAACAGTTGATGATTTTAGGATTAAACTTCTAGCAGATTATACAAGTCAGGCAGTCCGTAAAGCTGATAAGATCTCCAAAAAAATAGCTTATCTGGAATTCGACGGTCTCTTTAGAGTTAAAGGCGAATACGTTCAACTTTGTCCCAAAGGAACAGCTTTTCCTGAAATCTTTGAAATTCCGCTTTCCCCGGATGCCTCAAAATGGATTTATGACGAGGTTGACCAGATGCATTGGAAAATCGGATATTATCTAATCTCAAAAATTAATGAATTATACGACACAGATTTATTAATGTTCGAGGATTGGGAATTTGCAAGATTTGATGACGATGAAGCCATATGTGTTAATTTCATTCTAAGTGTAAAAATGGATGACCCTGTTTGGATTGCTCTCGATGAGAATACTCAAAGGGAGATTAGAATTATTTTTGACGCCATTGATAATTCCAAATATTTCTTGCATTCAATTGATTCTTATTTTTATTCAGAATCTCTTCAACAAGAGGTTGATATCGAATACAAAAATCATTTAAAAGCAAGGTTATAATTCTAACCTTTTATTACTGCTATTGGTTTTAATCTTGCTATTTTTTTGGTGATATTCGCTTTACAAACAACATCAACTACCTGCTCAACATTTTTATATGCTTGGGGTGCTTCTTCTGTAACTCCTTTAAGAGATCCTGTTTGTATAATGATTCCTTTATTAGCTAATTCATTCAATAACATATCAATCGGTATATTTTTCTTTGCGGCTGTTCTCGAGAGCAACCTTCCAGCACCATGGCAAGCTGAGCCGAAGGATTCGGTCATGCTCCCATGTTGTCCAGTCAGCAAATATGACACTGAACCCATACTCCCGGGAATCAACACTGGTTGTCCAACTTTTTTATATTCTTTAGGAATTTCAGAATGATTTGGTGGAAAAGCTCTTGTGGCTCCTTTACGATGAACAATAACCTTCATCTCTTGACCATCTATCTTATGCTTCTCAATCTTTGCAATGTTATGTGCAACATCATATAAGATCTTTACTTCATTGGATTTCCCAAAAACTTTCTTCCAACTTTTTCTTATTTGATAAGTTATAATTTGCCTGTTAACCCATGCAAAATTTGCAGCCGCACTCATTGCAGAAAAATAAGATTGCCCATCATCAGAATTAAATGGGGCACAAGCTAACTCGATATCAGGCAAATCAATATTATATTTTTTCAGGTTTCTTGACATCAACCTGATATAATCAGTTGCCACTTGATGACCTAAACCCCTTGAACCAGTGTGAATAAGCAAAACTATCTGACCATCATAAATGTTGAATACTTTTGAACCATCGTCATCAAAAATCTTCTCTACAAAATCAATTTCAATAAAGTGATTTCCTGCTCCCATGGTTCCCAGTTGGTCTCTCCCCCTTTCTTTTGCCTCGATTGAAACTTTTGAACTGTCTGCTGTTTTCAAATGTCCATTAGATTCAATAAAATCAGTGTCATTAGATCTGGTAAAACCTTCTTTTTCAGCCCAACAACAGCCATCATTTAATACTCTATCAAGTTCTTTAACATTTAAATTTATTAAACCGGATTTACCAACCCCAGATGGGACAGAATTGAATATTTCGGTTGAAATTTTTTTTAAGAAATTTTTGATTTCATCTTTATTGATATCAGTTGTAATAAGCCTTATGCCACAATTAATGTCATATCCAATTCCACCAGGTGAAATCACTCCATTATTAAAGTCAGTTGCAGCAATTGCACCTATGGGGAAACCATAACCTTCGTGAACATCTGGCATAACCAAAGCATGACTTTGAATGCCGGGCAAAGATGTTACATTTATCAATTGTGCAATAGACCTATCCTTTGAAATGGAATCTATCATTTCACTCGTAGCATAAATATATGCGGGGACTTTCATTTTTCTTGAAGCCTCTGTTGGAATTTTCCACTTATACTCCTCAATTTTTATTAGCTTTTCTTTCATTTTTCATCAATTGTTAATATTTAACTCAAAAAATATAAAATAAATTTTGATAAAAAAAGTAAAATATCGTTTATACTTATAATGAAAGAACAAAAGAAAATATATGGTTCTCTAAAAATTGGAAAGATTGAAGTTAAGAATCCAGTCCTGTTAGCACCTATGGAAGATGTAACTGACCTTCCATTTCGTTTGATTTGCCGTACATTAGGAGCTGACATAGTTTATTCTGAATTTATAGCTTCCGAGGCGATTATTAGAGATGCAAAAAGATCCAAGCAAAAAATGCTTATAGATGAAAGAGAAAGACCTATTGCATTGCAGATTTTTGGCAGCAATGTTGATGCAATGGTTGAAGCTGCTAAAATTATCGAAAAGATAGGAGTTGATTTCATTGATATTAACTACGGGTGTTGGGTGAAAAATGTTGTACGGAATAACGCTGGGGCTGCTCTTCTCAAAGAACCTGATAAAATGATTACCATGACTAAAGCCGTTGTTGATTCAGTAAATGTACCCGTTACTGTTAAAACAAGGCTTGGTTGGGACAGAAGTTCAATTATCATAGTTGATTTGGCTAAACGACTTGAAGACACTGGCATTGCGGCTTTGACTATTCACTGTCGAACACGTATTGAAGCAATAAAGGGCGAAGCCGATTGGTCATGGATTCCAAAAATTAAGGAAAACATTCTTATTCCTGTCATCCTGAACGGCGATGTAAAGACTCCCCAAGACGTCAAAAGAGCCTTTGAGGAAACTGGTTGCAACGGGGTAATGATAGGAAGAGCAGCTATTGGATACCCATTTATCTTTCGTGAAGCAAAGCATTTTTTGGAAACAGGCGAAGAACTTGCCCCGCCGGATATTTCTGAAAGGATTGATATTTGCCTTGAACACCTTCGTAATGAAATAAAATTTAAAGGTACTCAAAGAGGGTTAATAGAATTTAGAAAAAATTATTCAGGTTATTTAAAAGGCTTACGTGATTCGCATCATATTCGCCAAAAATTAGTCACTTCTGATTCATACGATGAAATAGTGCATATCTTAAATGAGTATAATGATTATCTTTATTCTATTGAAAGTTTGGCTTGATACTTTCTAACGCAATTTTAAGCTCATCAATTGAAAGTATTGGAAGACTGCACTGAAAATTATTACAAAAGTAAACTGCTGGTTTTTCGGGATCAATCTCGATATTTTTTGTGAAGTTACATAATTCCCTTATTTCAGCTTGATTTTGCTCATTCATATAAATTAATGTTATATTAGGTATGTAATAGTCATTAATCAATTCGATAAATTCTTTTGTTATCTTATTTTCGAATTCGCTAACTAATATAATATCAAGCGTTCCATAAAAATATTTTTGCAATCCATTCAAAAAGAAAGTATAGGCTGAAGGTGCTTTACTGATTTCACCCGCAAAAAATTTTATCATTCTTTCTGCTGAGTCAAAAAAAGTTTTATTGCCCGTCAAACTGTATAACAAAATTAAATTATTCAAGGCAACTGAATTTCCCGAAGGTAATGCACCGTCGTAAATGACTTTTTTTCTGATTATTAGATCTTTTTGATCTTCTGATGAAAAATAAAAGCCACCATTAAATTTATCCTCAAACAATTCAATCATAGTTAATGTTAAATCATTAGCTAATTTTAAATATTTGAACTCAAAGCAGGAAGTGTACAATTCCAAAAGACCAAAAACAAAAAAAGCATAATCGTCCAGATTTCCTTGGATACTGGCTTGATTATTTCTAAAACGATGGTAAAGGTAAACAGCCTCATACCTTTGAGGATAAACAGAATAAGTTAGATTCTTTAAAGTAAATTCTACAGCTTTTTTTGCAATTTGTATATATTGCTGATCATTTAGTATTCTTCCTGCCTTTGAAAATGCCGAAATCATCAATCCATTCCAATCTGTAAGAATTTTATCATCTTTGAAGGGATGGATTCTTTTCTCTCTATATTCGAACATCAATTTATTGTTTATTGATAATTTATTTAAAAATTCCTCTTGTGATAGGCTCATTTCGTCAGCTAATTCAGCAAAATTATTTGTTAAATGTAATATATTTGAATTATTGTTTATTAAACCGTTATCTTCAAAAAAATTACCGTTTTCTGTAATATTATATACTTTGCAGACAAAATCAACGTCAAGTTTAGGTATATTGTAAAGCTCGCTTTTTGTCCAAAGATAAAATTTGCCTTCGATTCCTTCACTATCGGCGTCTTCGCCGGAGAAGAATCCTCCATTTTCAGACGTGAGGTTATTAAGTACATAATCAATAGTTTGCTCAGCACAAAGTCTGAACATAAACTCTCTGGTTATTGAATAAAAATCAAGATAGGAATGAACCATCAAAGCCTGATCGTAAAGCATTTTTTCGAAATGAGGAACAAGCCATTCTCTATCAGTTGAATATCTGTGAAATCCAGATCCGATTTGGTCAAAAATACCTCCAAGACGCATTTTGAGAAGTGTATGTTTAACAATTTCGAGCGAAAATTTATCATTGTTGTTATGATAGTAATTCATAAGAAACAATAATTGATGCGGAATAGGAAATTTTGGAGCATATCCAAAACCACCAAATTGTCTGTCATAAGATGAATGAAGAGAATCAATAGCTTTCTGGAAAATGTTTTCTTTAATAATATCTGAATTTGATTTGACCTCTCTTTTTAAATTATTCATTATTTCATTAGAGGTTTTATAAATCAAATCACGATTATTTTTCCATAAGTCCTGAACTCGGTTGATTAAATCAATCATACCAATTCTCCCAGGTTGGGATTTTTTAGGAAAATAAGTTCCCGCAAAAAAAGGAACTTTGTCAGGCAACATTATAACAGTTAGTGGCCAGCCCCCACCTCCGGTGAGCATCTGGCATACTTCCATATAAATATTATCAACATCAGGTCTTTCTTCTCTGTCAACCTTAATATTGACAAAGGTTTGATTCATAAGATTGGCTACTTCGAAGTCCTCGAATGATTCTTTTTCCATAACATGACACCAATGACAAGTAGAATAGCCTATTGAGAGGAAAATAGGTTTATCTTCTTTCAGTGCTTTTTCGAATGCCTCATTAGACCAGGGGTACCAATCAACAGGATTTTCGGAATGTTGCTGCAAATAGGGACTTAATTCATTTTTTAATCTATTGCTCATAAAATTATTAACCTTAAGTTATAGTTATATTGAAAGCCAAAATTTTATTAAATAATTTTAGCTAAAGCTAAAACGTAATTAATTTTTTATTAGTTGATTGCATGTGTAATTGTCTTATTAAAAAATTTAGTCATTAAATTTCACCATATTCGTCAATATTGAGGAATGTGGACTTAATCAAAATATTTGATGGAATTGATTAATAATATTTTAAACCCAGAACGGTGTATTCTTGTAGGTATCGGAAGAAAAAATGCAGACCGTGAGACTGCCAAGGAGCATCTCGATGAACTCGAATTATTGGCTAAAACTGCCGGTGCTGAAGTAATTGAAAGAATATATCAGGAACTTGAAAAACCAAATCCTGCTACTGCAATAGGAAAAGGCAAAGTTCAGGAAATCAAAGACATAATTAATGAAAAAAACATTCAATTAGTCATATTTGATGATGATTTGACTCCCGTTCAAGCACGTAATCTTGAAAAAGAATTCAATGTAAAAGTTATAGATCGAACAGGCTTGATTTTAGATATATTTGCCCAACACGCTCGAACAAACGAAGCCAAAACACAGGTTGAATTAGCTCAATTGGAATACTTGCTGCCAAGATTAACAAGAATGTGGACCCACCTTTCCAAACAATATGGAGGCATTGGTACTAAAGGACCAGGTGAAACCCAGATTGAAAGCGATAGAAGATTAATTAGAAGAAGAATACTAAAACTTAAAGCAAAACTTGAAGAAATAGACACACAAAAAGAGCAACAAAGAAAAGGAAGAATCTCCCTGCCCCGCTTCGCTCTTATAGGTTATACAAATGCAGGGAAATCTACATTAATGAATTTGCTCACTAATGCTGATGTATTGGTTGAGGATAAATTGTTTGCAACACTCGATACCACTGTCAGAGCATTCGAATTTACTGATAGCTTCGGAAAAACAAACAAGATTTTAATATCCGACACTGTGGGTTTCATCAGGAAATTACCAGCAAATTTAGTAGCTTCGTTCAGAAGCACTTTAGCTGAAACTCGGGAAGCTGACTATTTGATTCATGTCATAGACGCTTCCGAGAAAAATTATACCGAACACATTAAAACTGTTGAAGATACTCTCATTTCTATTAATATAAAGGATAGACCAATTCTTAAAGTATTTAATAAAATAGATTTAATCAAAGACTATCATGACCTTCAACAAATGATTGAATCAAATCCTGACGGAATTTTTATTTCTGCACAAAGAGGTATTAATATTCCAAAACTACTTCAGGAAATTCAAAAATTAATCAATAATAGGATTGATGTATTTAGTTTAGAATTAAACTGGAACGAAATGGACAAAGTCTCCTTAATTTACTCTAAATGGAATGTTTTAAAAAGATTCGATTCTGATAATAAGATTACTCTGACTGTTAAAGTATCAAATGAACAAAAAGAAAAATTTATTAATCAATTTTCAAGGTATATAATTGATATGTTAAATGATAGCTTTTCTGATAATAAATCACAATTCAACGAAAACGAAGACAAAAAGAACTATATTGAAGAAAATTATATCAAAAATATTATAAAAGATACCCGCAGGGACATTAGATATGTCATTTATTCAAATCATAAACTTACCCGCAGGGAGATGCTCGATGAAATCAAAAAATTTAACTATAACCCCTTAAATATCAAACAAAAACCCGGTACTACAATAGAAATTTATGCTGACAAAAACTAATAGATTTGCTATATTTTCAGAAAGTAACTGAAAATTTAATA